>CAYONE010000104.1:0-13614 GCA_964405245.1 uncultured Paludibacter sp. | reverse complement strand
AAGCCGAAGAAAAAAAGCAAAAGAATAATGGCTCAACAACTTCTGCAAGCGAAAATCTAAAAGAAATGGAGAAAGCATATCAGGAATTACTGTAAACCGATAAAACTGCTGCCGAAGAATTTAGGAAAGAAATGGAAAGCTACCGGAAAGACTTGGCTCAAGCTAATACCACAGATGATTTAACAACTTCCTACAAAAGAGAATTAGCCCGCCTATCGCCTACCGAAAGAAAAAAGCAGGCTTTTTATGCAACTTATGCAATGGAGAAATACGGCAACTTTTCGGGACTTATTCCCGAAAGAGGTACAGGAAATGCGCAACCGTTAATCAAACCCAACTACAAAGCAATATCTAAAAATACGAACAACAATATTCGCTTAATAGTAGTAAAATGGAAATTGAGCTACAACGAACACCCTTATTCGCCACGTTATTACCAACCCCAAAACAAATTCGGCTACGCACTTACCGATGATAAAATTTACGAATTATACCAAAATCAAATTGTTGGAAGCGGATTATTCAAGAAGTAGAATAAATAAACTTCCTATAAATTATTGTTTCGTCCAGAAATAGTACCTTTGCAGAGCCAGCAATAATAACAAAAATATACTCAGAACAAACCCCCTACATAAAAAATAAGTTACAGGCTGCTAACACAGGCTATATGCAATGGCGGATTAAGTTCTCGTATCAAACTTTTTCGTATTTTTGTAGTGTGGTACTTCGTGCAAACGGCGTGCAAAAAATCCGCCAGTGTTCATAGCCTCACTCGTTGTACACCATAGTAAAAAAAGACTTCAACATATACTGATAGACTTTATTGAGTAAAAACCATATTTTAATTATTATGAAAAAAATCTTTCATTATTGCATTTTGACACTTGCAATTATTTCGTGTTCTAATGCAAAAGTTTCTGTTTCTGACAAAAAATTTCCTCCAATAAGTTTAATAAACCATTTCGAGTATTTTGGGGGTGGACATGAATTTAATCAATTAGGAACTGCATTTTTATTAAAATACAGAAATGACACTTTTGCAATTACAGCTAAACATACTCTCGCAATACTAAAACCAGACAGTTCAAAGAACCTTACACTGGAAAATTTTATAAAAGTCTGGACTATGAGTCCATTAGATAAAGAAAAAGAAATAGTTGTTGTTGACAAATTACTAAACGAGGATAAAAATGAAAGTTTAAAATCTGAAAATCTTTACGAAAATGATTGGCTGGTTTTTTCAATAAAAGAAAATAGAGCAAATGTTATACCTCTCGAATTTAGGGAAAAACCATTAGTAAAAGGGGAAAAACTTTATGTCATTGGTTGGACTCGACACATGAAAGAAGGTAATCAGCGTGTATATGAATTTGAATTCTATAAAACTAAAGGAGCTCACCATTTAATGAAGAAACTTATAATTCCAGAGAAAATGGGTGGCTTGAGTGGAGGACCAGTTGTTGACGAAGGTGGTAAATTAGTTGGAATTGTGTCAAATAGTGAGTTTAATTTAATTACGATGGAGAAAATGTTGTCTCCCGTAGGTACGGTTGAGTTAAAAGAATTTTTGGATAATTATCTAAACAAATAGGACAAGAGGTGATTTTTAATTCAATAAACTACGGTGTACAACACGCGGTATAAAAAATTGCCGGGATAGTGGGTTATTCAAGGGTAGTTGTCCGCTCTAACTTTTGTGTAACTTGATAGGAAAGTGCCCCGTATTCCGCCACTACTCATACACGTAACCGTTACCACACATTTTAAAGTAACAACAAAGTGCAATGAAAACCTGAACAAAAAACTAATATGAACATAAAGAAAGACATTCAGGATATTATTGATTATTCTCATCGGTTTGCAGAGAAATTGCTAATTGAATTCGGAGAATATTATCCATTTGGAGTTGCGATTGACTCTAAAGACAACTTGATACCAATAGTTTGGGAAGATAGCGAGACAGACATGCCTGAAAGTCAAAAATTAATGAATGAGTTAATTAAACTCGGTCTGAAAGAATTAGACCAAAATAAAATTAGAGCGTTTGGAATAACTTATGACGTTCGAGTGAAACCAGACAATTCAGAGAAAAAAACTGATGCAATAGTAATTGATATTATACATTTTGAAAACAAGAACCTGCCTTTATACTTTTTCACTTATTCTTGGACAGAGGAAAATGAATTAGTTTTCGGAGAGAGTTATGGAATTAACAGATAGACAAAAAAAAACGTGTGGTAACAGCGCCTACCAAAAAGCAGGGGTTTCTTGCTTCGGTAGACAGAAAAGTGTATATTTGAAATGCGGTTTTTCAAATGAGGTTCAGTGGTTGTAAACCCTGCCTTTTGGTAGCCGCAAAACGTTACCTGCAAGCCAATTTGAACAGTCGCCATCAACCAAAACTTAATAAAGACAAAGAACAAAAATATTTAAATTTAAAATATGAAAGTCATACAATTTATAAAAATGTCCGTTTTTGCTTCGGTATTACTATCTTCCTGCAAAAGGGATGATGATATTAACCCTAACCCCGACAACCCCAATAATATAACGCTACTCAATAGCAACCAATGGACAGTAGTAGCCAACCATATCCAAAAGAAACAACAAGGGGTTTTGGGTGGAAATTTCGGTACCGCAGCATTCAGTTTACAAAAGCAGGATGAGTTGCGCTGTTTTTTGTACTTTACACACATTTCGGGTTTTCAAGACCCGATAGAAATTGTACTCAACAATCAGAATGTAGCTACCGTAAATATGATAACAGGCAAAGGTGATGCTTCAGATTTCAGACCAATCAAAACCATTTATGGGGCTGACACCTGGGAGACCCATATTTCATTTGACAACTCCAGCCACATTAATGTTTTTAAAAATGGACAACTAACTGATATTGGGTATCCATATCGCCCGATAAAAAAACTACAAACATCCGAAGACGGACTTCTGAATAATACTGCACATTCTGGTACAAATTGGGTATCCCACTATCATTATGGTACAGGGCAATGGAAAAACAATGTGTTTTGGGCTACGCAATATGTATCAACCCGGTACAATGGTAAAACCTATGTTGCTACTTTGTTGAATGATGGTACTACCGGCACTCAAGGAACAATTACGGTTCTAGAAGAATCAAACACGCCTGACGCTTCTAATATGTATTTGATGACAAATAAGAATGAAGACACAATTCCAAACGCAGGTTATATCTTACATTCCGTTCGTCATAATGAAAATCTTTATGTAGCGCTAAATGCTCAATGGCACAATAAATATGTAGTGTATAAAATAAATCTGAACAACTACAGTGTGCAAAAAGTAGTGGATGAAACGAAAGTTGAAAATTACGATAACACAGATCCACTTGTACGCAACCTTGCACAAAATATTGAGATAGACCCACAGGGAAATCTGGTAAAAAAATCAGCACGAATAAAACCAAAAAGCTCATTTTTGATACTTACACGTTACAGTTTTAGACTTACTTTTCCCCTAAAAAGTAACCCCATACAAGTTAGTTATTAAGATGAATGTAAATGATTTTAGTATCTACCGTGGATTACTTTTCAATCTCTGTTGTTTTTTTGCCTTTAGTAAAAATGGGCTGAACAGCCCATTTCTAACAGTTTAATTTTTTTTTATAATTTTGTATCGATAACTTAACATTGTCAAAATCTCTAAATGCCCATTCACATGATAAAAATTTACTTTCACACAATATATCTACTAGCCCTCTTCATATTAGTCTCTTCCTGCTCAAAGGAAAATATTACTGATGATAAAACAACTGTTACTACAGACCTTACCTTGCTAAAAAGCAATCAATGGAAAGTCATCGCCAAAGAAAACATCCTGAAGCTGGAAGGTGCCCTCGGTGGGGGCCGAGGAACCATTGCCTTTACTACCCAAAAGCCTGACGAACTGCGCTGGTACACCAAACACTATACCATGGCCAATTTTAGCGACCACCATGAAATGATCATCAACAGGCAGGACCAAGTTACCATCAACAAGGACTTTAAAGCGCCGTCTTACGGGGGCGATATCAAGGGTTTTGTTGGAACTGATGTTTGGAAGGTCAATTTGGCTGAAGTTGCCAATAGGGTTTATGCCTTTAAAAATGACCAGATGGTGGACCTTTCTCAAAATCCGGAAGGGCAAACCAATATAGTTCGCATCCAGGCATCAGAGGATGGCATGCTAAACAGTTCTGAAACACTGACTTCCAACTACGCCTCCCATTACCATTATGCTACCCAAAAATGGAAGAACAATACCTTCGTGGGCAATAATTTTGTCACTTTGCGACACCAGAGCAAAACCTATGTGATCGCCTTTACCCGCCTGACCAGTGCCAATGGGATGAGCATCCATGTAGAATCCGATGACCGGGTGGTTGTGCAGGACCCCCAAATACCCTCCATCAAAACGGTTCACTACCCGATGACCACCCTAAAGTACGTTCCCGGTGAGTATGGTTTTTTGACACACGCCTCTCAATATGGCGATAATGTATTCGTGGTTTTCCATAGCCACACATCAAACACCCGATTTGGAGTGGTCAAAGTAAATCTCACCAACCTGACCGGACAACTAGTCCAAGCGCCTGAACAAATTGTATCCAATAATACTGCGGTAGAGGTTGACGACGCGGGCAATCTGTATGTAGTGGAAAATAGAGTCGAAAATATGAATGGCAATTATAGCATTCGAAAATACGCAGCAAACGGAGGCAATGAAGTCATCCTAAAGGAACAGGACTTACATTCAAATACCCAAATTCACGGCATAAAATGGTTCAATGGCAAACTCTACGTAGCACTTGTCAACCGAGAGAATATCCCAGATGGAAACCCAGACGACTACTCCTTCCAGACTATGTATCACCTGCAAATTATAGCACCTAAATAACTCTTATTATGACACGTATTTCTTACCTCTTTCTTTTCATTGCCTTGATTGCTTTTTCTCGGGTTCAGGCACAGGAAAAAAATTATTATTACGATCAAACCACCCGCTACGGCACTTTCCGCCACTACTCAAATGGCGGCACCAAACTAGTGACTACGTTTCGTGGCCAGCAGGATTATGCCGGTCAAATGGCTGAATCGTACCGTGAAGCGGCACGGGCCCAGGAGGAGCGGGAAAGGCAGCGGTTGATTGAAATGGAGCGCAGGGGCATGGAGCGATTGCAAGAACGGAACAACCGATCCTACACGCCCGCCGGCACGCCGCAGAAAAACTACGGCCCAACGCCTGCAGACCTTGCCCTGCAGAAACAGGAAGAAAAAGATGGATTTTACCGGCAGTACGAAGAACTTTTGAACAATGCAAAGGGGCTACCCGACCAGGCGCTCATTCTATCTGAGATGCATAGACTGAAACCCAATGATAACACTGCCCTGCGACTTTTCGGCGTGTATGCAGAACTGGGGAGAGAAGAGGATATGGATAGGTTGCATAAATCTTTTTCACCCTCGTTTGTGGCCGAAAATAATGATGTTATCTGGGCAGGATGGGCTTCCTCAAGCTACCGGGAAGGAACGTACAAACTTGCATTACATAGCCTTGATAAGGTAAAAGAACCAGATCTGAATAGTTTTACACAAAACCTTTGCAGTCGCCTGAGATTGCACAGTTGGAATGAGCTGCCAGCGCTATTTGAAAAATATAGCAATCGTTTTCCGGAGCTTTTACCTGTTGTACCCCAACTTACTTCTGCTTTTAATTATTTGAAGGACGGGAAAATTGGAGTAGCAGAAGCCAAAGAAACTGCTGCTGAACTGCATCGTTTTGCTGTGGCCCGGCGCGAAAGCCGGCTAATGGATTTTGTCAATCTTGTCGTTCTTGAAGCTGCCGTAAGCCTGGATCCAGAAAACAGCGTTTATCGTGAAGAACGGTTTAATTCAAATTCTATCCTCCAGCTAAAATATGCGATGCAGGAAGACTATGATTTTTTTAATAAATAGAAACATGCGTATGAAATGCATATTATTTTGTTTGTTGGCAATCGGTGCTGTACTACCCTATCATAGTGCTGCGCAATATGTAGGATGGGATGATGTTTTTCCCGACCGTGCGGGGAAAGTAATTGCTTTTAAGGCAACTTATTCGGGCACCACTGACACGGTTTACTTTGTTGATGTGGCTACAGGCGTCATCACAGAAAGGGTGGCGGACGGGAGTTTTGGATTAGAGTTTAAGATGATGAAGGCCAAAGTATTGAATCGTGAAAAGGAGATGATGAAATCACTTACCGCGTTTCCCACTTTTGATTTTTTCAATAGTGGGGGAAATGTGGACAAATACTTTGTGCGCTGGAACGGAGATTCCACGGTAGCCTCCGCCTGGTTGCCTAAAGTAGAAAGGCACACTCATGATCCAAAAATCTTTTTTAAATATGACAACCCTCGAAAGGTGCTGCTGGGGGTAATGTTAAACCGAAATGCAATGTTGTATGACATGCTGGATACGACAGCGCAGGGAATGGCGAGATTGCTCTACAGCAAAGATCTTAGTAAGGCGGATTACCAGGAATTTGAGCATGGTCATATGCAGCAAGCGGTTATTTCGCCTACCGGGAGTCACATCTTCACCATGCCCGACGGCACCATGATAGACATCTTAAAAGGCAAGAAGATCTGGGACTACGATTATCAGAAAACCGGCTCCTCCGATGTGGTTTTTAGCGAAGATGGCACCCGCATAGCGATTGAGCGTAAAGACCACTCTGTTTCAGTAGTTGATGTGCAGCGTGGGAAGCAGTTATACAAGATACCAGCTCCACCCGAGTTTGGGGTAAAACTTAAAATGGATCATTTGCTGCCCCTTGCAGATATGCAGACGGCTTTTGCATTTTTTTACGATTACAAAACCAGTCAAAACAAAATACTGCTGTTGAAAGCCGATGGCAGCTTCAAGGAAATAAGACTATAAAAAATATTTCCTGATTCCAGGCATTTATAATAATGAATAGAATACTACCCTGGTTGTATGCAATTGCCATCATTATTTTCTCGGCTCTGTTGGTGGCATATGCTTACGACATTGAACAGGGCACACCAATCGGGCTGTCGAGCACACAGGCAGGGCGGCAGGAAATGCTGATGGCCGTTGCCGGGGCATTGGGCGTTAAGGGCAGTGTTGTAATAGCTGTGCTGGCAACGGGTGTCGGACTGTATTACGCAATTCGTCAACATTTCAAAAAATCATAAAATAATTAAAGCAATGAAGAAAATTCAAACATTCATTATTTCAGCTCTCTTAGCTGCAACCTTTTTTTCGTCCTGCGAAAAAGATGAAATTGAACCAGATGATGCCAACGGAGCTTACGATCCCGTGAATGTACTCCGGGACAATGCTGGCTTTGAACACGTTTGGGACACCACCATGTTTATGCAGACACTAGGACGTTACGGAATGAGCGACATGACCATCGAAAATGATCACCTTCTGCATTTCGTTTTTACTGAAAATTCCATTGGCGGTGTAAATGGCTATGAAAGTTTTCACCGGAGAAGTGTTGACCTCAACACCAAGAAAGTGATCCCCTTGCCCCAAGGTGCCAAGCAGTATCCCAATCTGAAAAATTTCATTTCTACAAATGGCGAGAGCCGCCAAAAGTTGCATGTACATGCTTTCAGGCCCTATACCAATTTTTATTATATGGCATTGATGACTTATGGTGGACCGCGAGGTTCTACCTATATACATGTCTCAGGCGATGCCAGTTATACCGGCCTTGGAGGTGTGGTTGGGCAAACTCATTTGGGTTCGTTTGAAGAGTACCACCTGGAACTAGGCTATCGTAATATGAGCATTTACCACTATCCCAACATGGTTTATTCGTTTGTCGGTCTTAACCCCAATCCTAATCCTTACCTTTTAACCGGGCTAAGACTTCTGTGGGGCGGCTTTAATACCATCGGGCCACATACATTCAACAATGGCGACAATTTCCGCCCTTTGTTTAGCGAAACTGAACTTGGAAAGAGTACCTTGTTTGCTACCACCAAAGACAACAAGCTGATTGTCGCTGAGTACACGCCTACGGAACTCCCCGAACAAAGCTTTGTGGAAACTCCCGCCACATTGGTAGCTTCCGTTCCCTACACGCCATATTACCCAAACTTCACAGGAACAGCCAAAACCTACCGTCATTACAGCAAAGACGGTAAGCAGATGGGGCTTTTTGTTTACCACCCCGATTCACAGAAATATTATTCATTTACCTATAATTTTCAAACCAAGACACTTCAAAAAGTATTAGACGGCGTGAGCCTCACTTACGGTAATGAAACCGACAGCGATATAGCATTTGATGAACAGGGCAACCTGTATTATACAGGATACGCCAATAATGGCAACAATAAAGAGGGCGTTTCAATCTATAAAATTTCTACCGGTGGCAATACACTCGTAGGCAGAGACAATTTTCTGAAATTCGGCGAAGTAGTTAAACTGAAGTACCTGCTTGGGAAGATGTATGTAGCCGTTCAAGGCAGAAAAACTGGCACACAGGTACAGCAGCTTTCTATTTTAAAACAGAAGTAATGGGGAAAGTACAGTGATCCAAATCAATTAATAACTTAAAAGCAAAGCATATGACCAAATTTTTTCTCTCAGCAAGTATCCTCATTTTAGGATTGGTTTTTTCTCATATCGTTACAGCTCAAAATCCTGAAACTACAGAAAAAGCCCGGTCCACAGTTTTCCAAGTGGTTGTTAATGGGAAACCAATGCAATTCGACCAAGGTGTAATTATGGCTTATACAGTTAAAGAAGATGGCTCGCTTACCATTACGGCACAAACCACAACCGATATTCTAAATACCAATATTATTGCATTGAATATAACTCCGACTGAAACCAGCAAAAAAATCACGAAAGGGGAATATAAAATTTTACCTGAAGATGCTGTTACAACCTACCTGGTCAGGGCAGAATATTATGCAAATACTGATGGCAACAGTTCCTATTGGTGGAGCAATGCAGCCGTTGTAAAAGGAGGTTCTATCGTTATTGATGAAATTACCGACTCAAGTATCAAAGGTAGGTTTTCGTTTAACGGTGTATTGGAAACAGAAGATGGCAGCATGGACTCTAAAAACCTGGTGAAAATAACCGACGGCGTTTTTGACCTTCCTTTGGAAATTAAAAGTCGGTTGGATCCCAGGTAGCAACTAGTTCGCTTAAGTAAAAAACGGCTTCACGAGATTGAGTATTTGTTAAAATCGAAATAAAAAACAAGATAGACGTAATATATTTAATATACGTATCCTGAGATGAAAGCAATCGGTATCCTATTCATCATTTTCAGCATTCTTGCCGGCCTGCTGGGTGTACGGTCGTACCTGCGTGATGATGCCTATGCAAAAGCAAGCACCACGGTAAAAGCTTTTGTAAAATCAGCCGAAGTGAAACCCATGTCTGGAAAAGCCGTGGGTAGTATTCGGCTGGTGCTTGCTTTTTTGCGAGACGGCGTTGAGGATACATTGGAATACAGTTATTCCGAAGCCTTTTCCATCAACGATCCACTTCCTACAGTGGAAGAATTGAAATCCAGAACACCATACGTACGCTACGTGCCCAAAGAAAAAAGAAGTAAAAATATGCCGGATTGGGTGATGGTGAGCAATATAGACAAACATGACGGTGCCTATGGACAGACAGGATTTAGTTGGATGCTCAAATTTTTAATACTGGGAATTTTCTTGATTATTTACAGCAGGGTAAGAGAAAAGAACAGGCAACCATTCCCATTACAAAAATAATAATACGAACATATGAATAAACCTTGCAAAAAAGTTATCCCGGCTTTTCCGGGATGTAAAAAGTATAGAAAGATAAAAGTCGTCAGCATTATGTGGTTGATGATTTTGTTTTCAAACAGCCTTTTGGCTTCACCGGTTGCTTACCCGGCTACTTATACACCTGCTGAGTTACTCACTGCTTTGCTTTCGGGAGCATACGATGCAAATCAAAAGTCGGTCAAGTGGAGCGCTACAGCCGGTGATATCCACGAATTTAATGGGCAGCTTGGGGAGCAAAACGTTTTATATTCCTTTATAGATACTACGATAATCATCAATCGGGAAGGTGAAAAAATCTATTATACCATTTTCCATACCTCACCCATGGTTATAAATGAAGAGGGCAAATTGGTAAACCCCAACAACTGCCATGTGTGCGGGGTAAATCTTGGGTGCTTTTCCTACACCCTAGAAAACGACAGCATTTATATACAAAAATTCAAAAGAAATTTTGCTACCCATGGTTCCTTTGGCGAAAAGTCTTATGACCTATCGATGATCAACCTTGGCAATGGCTACGAACTTTTAAAAGTGGATGATCCTTATGAAGGAATGGGTACCGCTTCAGTAGCAACCCGCTTTTACCAGGATGGTGAACTGATGCTGAGCATGATCTCCAAAGAGAACAATCTTGGCAACCGAGCTAAAAATCAAAAAGGCTATTATGAATTTAAAACAGAGTATGCCTACAACAATAAGGCGCAGAACATTACCGTAAAACAAACAGGTTACAGGATTGATGAACAATCGGGGAAAAGGATCCCAACAAGTAAAATCAAAAAGCTAAATTTAGACAATTACACCTTGCAGTTTCAGTAACCATTACTTCATCTTATAAATAAAATACAATGCGATTACTCATCTTACTTACAATGCTACTTGCAGCAAACTTTGCCTACAGTCAGGGCACTATCACCGCCGAATACTACCAGTACCAGCGTGACCAGGCTTTTCAAATAATACAGGGAAACCACCTGTAGTACCGGTCTAAGCCAAAGCATCAATACATCTGGATTTAAAATGGATCAAAAGGACTTGAATGAGTTTTTTGACATGATAAAGCGACGTAAACAGGGCAATGTAGTGGTGGAAACCGAAAAACAGAAAAAAGCCATTATAGCACAGATGGAAATGGATAAAATTGATGCCAAAATTTAAGCGGATAATGCGGCTGAAGCTGCTCGTGAGCGGCAGATTGGCTTTTATTTATAATTAGTCCTAGTTATAAAACATTTTACTTAGGTATGTTCAGTTATGCAACTAACCAATGGACACCCTTTTTAAAATCTACTGAAACAGGATGGGTATTTTCAGATGCAATTAATGGCCTCGACAAAATAGGCTCTGTAAGTAATAAACTTAAATTGAAAAAACTGGTGATCAGATTTCCATTTTTGTAAATGACAAGCCACTTTTTACTCAAAATATTTCAGAAACAGGAAGACCTTTAAATAATTTCGCAGGCGTGGAGTTAACGCAAATAGGTATGGTTAAAGGTCAAGTCTCTGAGGTCAAATTTCAGGTTCTTCCTGATTAATTTTATGGGTAAATGATTTACAAATTTATTTTATCGAAAAGTATATACAAGTAGAGGTATATTAAAAACTAAAGCATTATTAAACAAACCATTTTAAACACAAATATTGAAGTCCATTTTATACACAATAGCAATTAGTATCTTTTCTGCCTTGCTCATTGCTTACGCTTATGACATTGCAAATGATGAACTAATTCCAAAATCAAGCACCAAACAAGCAACACAAGATATGCTCGTTTACCTCGCCAGATTTTTAGGAATTTCAGGAAGCTGGACTGTAGGAGTTTCAGCAACAGGTTGTAGCTTGTTTCATTCGATTCAAAAATTTAGAAACAGAAAGAAATGAGTAAGCACATTAATAAGATTACTCTGTTTTTAAGCTTGATATGTTTGATTCTGGGTATTCGGACTAATTGGCGTGAATATACCTTTCAGAAAGCAAGTACTGTTGCGAAAGCCACAGTTATCTCGGTTGATACAAAACTGAAATCAGGCAAGGCTATAGCCAATGTCGATTATGTACTTGCATACGAGCGAGACAATGTAACAGACACTATATCCCACTTCACAACCGAGGCATATTCCACAACAGAACCCTTGCCCTCAATTGAAGAATTGAAGAACAATGTTTTTTATGTACATTATGTACAAAAAAACAAACATAACGAAACGCCTTTCAAAGACCGACTATTTATTAGTGATAGCAATTTACTAGAAAATGATTTTGACACTGGGTGGTTTATCCGAATGATTTTTGTACTTATGGTGGGTTACCTACTTAGTAAAGGTTTTTTTCGAAACAATTAATATAAACCTGCAAACAAATTGAATAATATTGATACAGATATATGGCCAGCAGGTAACAGCACCTACCCAAAAGTGGCGGTTCAGTGGTTCAATCAAGCTTTGTACTACTATCAAAGTTTGTGCTTGGTTGACAGTGAAGTGCTTCGAAATCGCCACCTTCGGGTAGCCGCCAAACGTTACCAGCAAGCCGAGAAAAAAAAAGAAAAAGACAGGGAAAGTTCATAGTCTTACGTTTAATTGAAAGATAAAAACTAACCCTGTCATTACAACAAAAATCACTTATTTGAACAATGTTTACTGTTTCATCATACTTGGTTTACCTTCGAGTTGGGCAGCGGCATCTACACTAAAAGTACCATCGGTAACTATTTCCTCACCTTCCTCGAGACCCGAAATAACAACATAACTATTGCCAAGCATAGGCCCAATTTCTATTTCCCGCATTTTAAAATTAAACTCTTCGCTGTCAGGTTGTTTTACATAAACAATGGAACGTTTACCCGTCCATAATACAGCCGACCGGGGTATCACCAGTTTATCTTTGTATTCGTTGAGATGAGCATTTACAATTCCGGTTGCAAACATCTCAGGTTTTAGTTTCGCATTAGAGTTGTCTACTTCTATTCTTACTTTGGCTACACGGTTTACGGGATCAATGACCGGGTCGATAAAGCGAATGCTTGCACTAAAGTTCTTGCCGGGTAAAGCCTGTAAGGAATAACTCAATTGATTCCCAACATTCAGGAAGGGCAAATCACTTTCGTAAGCGTCAAATTGTATCCATACTTTTGAGAGATTAGCAATGTCGAATAATACACTTCCCTGCGATACATAATCGCCAACATTTACTCTTTTAGCGGTTACAATACCCGATGTGTTTGAGTAAATTTCGAAAATCGTTTTTACTTTGCCCGATTTTTCAATTTGCGACAGTTGATTTTCTGTAAGCTTCCAAAGCTTAAGTTTCTCTTTTGCTGCCTCGTAAATTATTGGTTGTGCGTCTTTTTCTTTAGCTGCTTCAAGCAGTTCCTGTTGAGCGGTTATTAAATCGGGCGAATAAATTAGTGCCAGTAACTGACCCTTGTTTACGGTTTCACCCGTAAAATTGACAACCAGTTTTTCAATCCTACCCGAAATATGTGCTACCTGATTTTGTAACAACCGTTCGTCGGCCTGCACTTTGCCATACAAACGAACTTCCTTTGATGGTTGCTGACGGCTTACTATTGATGTGGCTACATTGGCCAGCGCTGCTGCATCGGCACTGAAATGAATAGCATCTGCATCCATTTGTGCACTACTATTTTGATTGAGAAGTATCAGGTCCATAGCGCATATCGGACATTTACCCGGTTTATCCATTTTTATCTGAGGATGCATGGAGCAAGTCCAGATTTCACTTGTTGAGTTTTCAGAAGTGAATAACCATAACCGGTTTTGAGTATCAAAAAAGTA
>CAYONE010000103.1:0-13621 GCA_964405245.1 uncultured Paludibacter sp. | reverse complement strand
ATGAGATAATTAGTTGATTTTCAATTATTTAACTAAATATATAACACACTATTGCTTTTATAAAAATACATTAAAGTGATTATTTGTTCAAAAAAACATTTAAAAAAAAAATAATATGTTACTATCTTTATTATTAAACATTGGATTGCCCGAAATTTTAGGTATTGCTTTTATAGTACTTTTACTTTTCGGTGCAAAAAAAATTCCTGAACTCATGCGTGGTTTAGGCAAAGGTTTGGGCGAATTTAAAAAAGGCGTGAAAGATATCGAAAACGAGATTAAAGATTCGGACGAAAAAAAGGATTAATAGATAGTTAGGAGTTACGATGAAACTTGGACACTAGTGAATAAGTAAACAGAAATCACTGAACAAGTAACACAGAACACGAAATTTTCAAACTTTTCAAACCTTTGAAACCTTTGAAACTTAAATAATGTCTTTTCTAAACAATAAAAACGAAGCCGGAGAAGCTACTTTTTGGGAGCATCTCGAGGATTTACGCTGGACAATCATCAGAGTTCTGGCGGTGTTAGTGGTAATAATAATAGTGGTTTTTTCGGCAAAGGATTTTATTTTTTCAAAAATAGTTTTCACTCCTCTCAATTCCGATTTTATACTTTATCGCTTGCTTTGTAAACTTGCGGAAATTTCAAATTTTCCTGCTATTTGCCCCGATGAGTTTCATCTTGATTTAATTAACATCAATATATCCGGACAATTCATGGCACATTTGGGCACTTCCATTACATTAAGTTTACTTATAGCAGTACCTTATTTGCTCTATGAAATCTGGAAATTTATTTATCCTGCTCTTTATCCGCAGGAGAAAAAAAATACAGGATTTGTTTTTTTTTCATCATCTCTGCTGTTTTACCTGGGCGCTTTTGTAAGTTTCTTTTTAATTTTTCCTCTAACAATCCGTTTTCTCGGCACATATTCAGTCTCTGAACTTGTGCCTAACCAAATATCAATTCAATCGTATCTTGGTACGCTTTTCATTCTGGTTTTTGCTCTAGGTATTATGTTTGAATTACCTGTATTGGCCTTTTTCCTATCGAAAATGGGTATAATAAACCGACAAATGCTGAAAAATGGACGAAAATTTGCATTGGTTACAATCCTGATAATTTCCGCAGTAATAACTCCAACTACCGATCCGTTTACTTTAATGGTTGTTGCATTGCCAATTTATTTGCTTTATGAATTGAGTATTCCGGTATGCAGAAAATAAACTATCAAGGGAAAAACTTTCATTATGACATAAAAAAAACTGTCTGAATTACTTCAAACAGTTTTCTTTGTTTTCTTGTGTAATTGTTATTTCACCTTCGGGGGTGTTTGAGTTCCGGGTTTTGCAATGCTTTCACGCATTGATGTATCAGCTTCAATATTCTTCATTTTGTAATAATCCATGATACCAAGATTTCCGTTACGGAAAGCTTCTGCCATGGCTTTTGGCACTTCGGCTTCGGCTTCGATAACTTTTGCGCGCATTTCCTGCGATTTTGCTTTCATTTCCTGTTCAGATGCCACTGCCATTGCGCGACGTTCTTCTGCTTTTGCCTGAGCAATATTTTTATCGGCTTCTGCCTGATCCATTTGCAGTTGAGCGCCAATGTTTTTACCTATATCAATATCAGCTATATCAATTGACAAGATTTCGAAGGCGGTTCCGGCATCCAAACCTTTTTTCAATACTAATTTCGAGATTGAATCGGGATTTTCGAGCACACTTTTGTGCGATTCAGAAGAACCGATAGAAGATACAATACCTTCGCCTACACGAGCAAGAATAGTTTCTTCGCCTGCTCCACCCACTAATTGTTTAATGTTGGCACGCACTGTTACACGCGCTTTGGCTATTAACTGAATACCATCTTTTGCAACCGCAGTTACAGGAGGCGTATCAATTACTTTCGGGTTTACCGACATTTGCACAGCCTGAAACACATCGCGACCGGCAAGGTCAATAGCAGTTGCCATTTTGAATGACAAATCAATATTTGCTTTAGATGCGGAAACCAACGCATGAGTAACGCGTTCGATATGACCACCGGCAAGATAGTGCGCTTCCAAACCATCGCGGGAAACTTCGTGCAAATCTGCCTTATGAGCTTCGATAAGACATGCTACAATAGTGTGAGGCGGCACTTTACGAATTCGCATAAGAAATAACTGCACAAGGGAAATGTTTACCCCCGAAACTTTTGCCGAAATCCATAATAGGAAAGGCACGTAATAAAAGAACAATAACAGCAGGATACCAAGTAGTACCAGCATGATAATCTCAATTGTGAACATAATTTATTTTAATTTTTAAGGATGAATATTTATTTATAGTTTTGTGTTTCGGGTTTCGGGTTTCCTCGTTCCTCGTTCCTCGTTCCTCGTAACTTGGAACTTGTAACTCGTAACTATTCAAACGCTTTTCTCTCCACAAGTACATTTGTACTTAAAATTTCCAGCACCACAATTTCCTCGCCATCATCAATAAAATCCGAATTGGTTTTAGCTTCCACAGTAAATCCGTTTACTCTGATTTTTCCCATTGGCGCAAGTCTTGATATAGCTACACCGGTATCTCCCACTTTTACATTTACATCTTTAAGCGGATCATTTTTACCGTCGATATCAGTATTTAGCGCAAGTTTTTCCAGTGCGCGTGAGCGAATAAAAAACCACACGGCAAATGCTGAAACAAGTAACGTCATAAGTAGCGTAACGTGTCCTGCTGTAGCACCCAAAACGTCGTAAGCGTAATAAATGGCGCTTCCAAGAAAAATTACACCTCCGATACCTGCTACCGAAATACCCGGAATAAGAAATAACTCAATAAGAAGTAAAACAACTCCTACTATTATCAGCGCAATTACTATTACAATTTCCATTTGTGGATATATTAGATGCGTAAAAATACATATTATTTTTTAATTTTGAGTTTTTTTGCCGATAAATAATATTTCTTCATTTCTTACATTTCGAATCGCTTCATCCATCTTAACTCTGAGATTATTTAACTCTTTCTCATTCAACAGTATTTTATCTACCAATTCTCTCTTTTCATCATTAGCATTTTCGTATTTAATTCTCAATTCCTGTGTCAAAATATTTAATTGATTATAAGAAATCTTCAGTTTTTGATATTCGTTCCACAAACTTAAAGCAGCAGGATTTTGAAAATCGTCGGTTTTGGTATAAATCAAATTATCAGAAATGATCAGCGAAAAAGATTCAACGGCATTATTAATAAGTGTTTCTGTTCTGGATAATTCAGTATTCTGTGTTCCTATTGCTTTTCGATAAAGTTTGAGTGAAGCGGCAAGTCGCAAAGTATCCTGATTTTGTGTACGATAAATAGTTTTTTCATCGTTTAACCTGAATTTATACACCGCCACTTTTCCTGTTTGTTGATTACGGTCGGTGGCAAACCAACCTGTGCTGTGTAACTCGTCAATTACCATCATATAATCATTTGCTGGAGAATTAAAAGGAAATCCAACATTTTCGGGAGTAAGAAATCCCTGTGAAACAGATGAATATCGGGTAACAAAAATATCGTAACCACCCACAGAATTTTCGCCATCCGAACCGAAATACAGCGTCAAACCATCGGGAAGTAAAAATGGATAATTTTCGTTAGCAGGCGAATTTACAACATCCGAAATTGAAACGGGATCTGACCATTTATCGAGCAGGCGATACGTACTGTAAATATCTGTATTGCCACAAATAGTGTCGGAATATATTTGTCGGTCGCCACGCTGAGTAGTATATGTTATTTTATCGACAATTGAAGCATGAATTTTTATTGCCGATTGTCTTAAGGAACCCAGTTCAAAACCCATATCAATTTTTTTAAGAAAACCGGTTTTGTCAGTTATCACACTGTCAATTATTGCAATATCTTCCACGCGCCACAATAATCGGTTCGCATTTTCGGCTCTTTGCTTTTGCAATTCAATTTCGTGAATTCGTTTATCATCAGGAGTTAATGTTGTAATAAAGTTATCGAAAGCTACAATTGACGCTTCAAAACGATACGAATTAAACAATGCTTCAGCCAAATACCATTGTGTAAGCGGAAATTTTGTTCCGGAAATTTCAAAGTTTTTGATTGCATTGTCCCAATCTTTTAGTTCAAAATTGCAACGGGCAAGCCTGTAACTGAAAAGCGGATCAGTAGGTTTCGATTTTAACAATGCCTCGTAGAGGGTTTTTGCTTTTGTGTATTGTTTTAAATTAAACAATCGTTCGGCTTCGGCTGAAGATTGAGCAAAAGCGAAAGTGTGGATTATTAGAAAAAAGAATATTAAAAATTTAATTTTCATCAATGAGTTATTTTCAATAAAAAATTTGTTACGAAATTTTGTTCTGAAACCTCGGAACTCCCGACACCCAATCTTTCAAGAGTTGGGACTTCCAGTATCCGAACAAATGACTTTTAAATTTCCACACTTTCCGATGCTTTCTGAATAATTTTGTGCGCTTCGGTTTGTGCTTTTATTTTTCCTTCGGCAGCTTTTTTCCGGGCTTCTTCCACTAATTTTTTCGAAGCAATTTCAGCTGCTGCCTTGGTTATCGGATTATTGGCTTTTTTTACCAATTCCTGACCTTGCTTTTCAGCCTGCAAAATTAATAAATTCCCAACAGAATCGGCAGCTGCAATTATTCGGTCAGCTTGTTTTTGTGCTTCAAGTGTTGCTTTTTCCTTCTGTTTACGAGCTTCTTCGAGTACTTTTTCTTTTGCCTCATCAACTTTTTGGGTAACTACGGTTTCTACTTTTTCGGCAGTTTCGGTAACAAGTTCGGTAATTTTTCCCTTTAAATCAAGTTTAACCACAGGTTTGGCAAAAGTTCCACCTACTAGAATATTATAAGTAGATAATTTACCAAGATTCAATCTGTCAGGTAAAGTTACTGTTCCCTTATAGTCGATAGTTTTATCCAATCCGGTGATTCCGCCAATTGTGAATCCTACATCCTTAATTTTAAAGTTAAAGGGTTTTGTAAGCAATTTACCGTTGTTAATCTCGAACGAAATTCCCAAATCGTTCAACGTCATTGGCAGCAAATCTTTACGGTTTAAAGCCAATGCAATTTTTTCGAGCACGGGAACATCTTTCAAAGCCACCGATTTTGTATTGAATTTACCCTGACTGAAAACCGTCATTAAATCAGGCATCATATCGGTTTTAAGCACTGTATTAAGCGAAAGCACTGTATTAAATTTGCCTGATGCTTTATTGAACAATGGCGCAAAATTTTGAATAACATCAACCTGTTTAAAAATATCGTTGAAAACAACTTCGTTTAGCGCAAGTGAAAAATCAATAACCGGTTTCAATGTATCGGCAGTTTCGTAAAAACCATTCAGTTTAAAATTCCCACCAAAAGCCTGAACAGTAAGGTCGGTAAACTTCAACTTGCTATTGGCAAGTGTGAGTATGCCCGATGCATTTTTCAGATTCATTTTATCGAATAAAATTTCGCCGAAACTGCCTTTCATCGTAAAATCGAGATTTGAAGGCAGTAGAATAGGCTTCGAAGCTTTAACGGTGTCTTTTGAACTAACTTTTTTATCGGATTCAACTTTATCATCCGACATAAAATCGTTCACATTCAAATAATTAGAATTTATGGCAAGCGAACCATTTAAAGTTTTATCATTGAACACATAAGCTAAAAAATTATCAAATCGTCCTTCGGCTGAAATGTCGTTTTTTCCCATTTTCGCACTGAAGGCTGGAAGATTTACGTAACGATTGTTGAATGTAAGTTTTGCAGTTCCAATTTCCAATGCTTCTTTAAAATTTTCTGATTTTAAAAGTAAATTACTCAAATCAAGATTTCCTCCGAATGTAAACTTATCGTACATGTTTTTCTCGTAATTCGACATTCGCCCTGCAAGATTCAAATCGAGATTTACCAAACCCTCCATCGAAAAATCTTTTTCCAGAGGATAAACATCTTTAATTAATCCGAGATTTATTTTTCCTTTAGCATCGAGTTTTAAATCGGGGTCAGAATTTGGCGATGCAATTCTGAGTTTTGCCGAAAACGGATTTCCACCCAATTCGAATAAAAACCGGGAAATGTCAATCACTGTTTCGTCCAAAGTATTGCCTTTGTTCAGCAAATTGGCTTTAATATTAATTTTTTCGACTTTTTTTGGGAGCGAAGGATATTGAAACCATGCATTCGCGATATTCAAATCAAGATTAAACGAGGGATAATAATCGCCAGCAAATTCACCTTTCAAAAATCCATTCAAATCAACTTTTCCACCGGCGTTAATTTGCTCGAACGATTTGGCATAGAATACGGGCACAAGCGAAAGCAGCGATTTGAATTCAACAGCTTCGGTGATGAGTTTGAAATCCATAGCTACTCCACCATTAACTGTCCTAAACCAGCCATTCAAACTGAAAGGCAAATCGTTCATTTGCATGGAATTATCACTGAGATAAAAAATTTCGTCGTTAATATTGGCGTTAATGTCAGCATCGAGTTTGAGTTTTACATTACTAATATATGCAAAACCATCATTGCTGAAATTAAAAGATTGTGCTGTAAGATTGGTTTTAAGCAACGAACTGTCGGCAGTTAAATTGCCCGCAACATTAAGATTTAAGCCTTCTAAAGAAACAGTAATATCTCCTTCATCATCGCGATAAACCAACTCTGAATTCTGTACAACAAATTCCTTTAGTTTAAAATGAAACTGTGTGGGGGTTGTATCAATTACAGTTGTATCATTTTTCATGAACGAAGTCCAGTTAAACTGTCCATCGTGCAGATAGTGAAAATATATTTTTGCATTATCAAATTTCAGGCTGCCGATATCGTACCCTTCGTCTTTGAAAAAACTCTTAATATTTACTGTAAGATCGATGGCATTACTACTAAGCATGGTATCTTTATCGAAATGGTCAGTGCCCGAAAAGCTGAAGCCTTTAAAACGCAGGGAAACACGTGGAAAACTCCGGATAAAACTTATATCCAAATCATCGAAATCAACAACCGCGCTTATCGATTTATTCAATTCGTTTTTTGCAATTGTTTTAATTTTATCTTCAAAAACAAAAGGGAGCGCAACCAAAAGCGCAAGAATAAGGGCAAAAAAACCAATAATCGCCCAAAGAATTTTTTTACGAATCTGTTTCATAACTTGCTGTTTATTTTATCTTATAAGTTTAAGAAAATTTGAATGAAATGCAGAAATACAAAAATGATACCCTGATTTAGAACTTTGAGAAAAATGAGTTGTTATATGAGCATTAAAAAGTGTGTAAAATCTTTTTTCTATCACTACAAAGATATAATTTTAGTTTTAGAGACAAAAGATTTTTCATACTTTTGAAACGGATTAACAGTAAAGCAAAAAAACACTTTTTGTAAGTGTAAAAAACTGAATTTATGAATGAAAGAAGATAATTCACATACACATCACACCCACAGCGCAAGTACAAAAAACATAAAAGTGGCTTTTTTTCTTAACCTGTCGTTCAGTATCATCGAAATTATAGGCGGTATTTTCACAAATAGCGTTGCCATACTTTCGGATGCTGTTCATGATTTGGGCGATTCTTTTTCGTTAGGCATATCGTGGTATTTTCAGAAAATCTCAGGAAGAAAAAGCAATCAGCAATACTCTTATGGTTATAAACGATTTTCATTGCTTGGAGCCATAGTAAATTCTGTAGTACTTGTAACAGGCAGTGTTCTGATTTTAAGTCGTGCCATTCCCCGAATTATTGAACCGCAACAACCTGATGCGCGGGGAATGTTCCTGTTGGCAATTCTTGGCATTATTGTTAACGGTGCTGCCGTAATTAAACTTCGCGAGGGCAGCAGTCTGAATGAGAAAGTAGCAATGCTGCATTTACTCGAAGATGTTTTAGGTTGGTTGACTGTACTAATTGGTTCGGTAGTAATGCATTATTTCGATGTTCCTGTTATCGACCCACTTCTATCAGTTGCAATAAGTATTTTTGTACTTTACAATGTTTTTAAAAATATCAGACAAAGCATGCGTATTATTTTGCAGGGAACTCCTTACGATATTGATACTGATGAAATTTGCAATACATTGAAAAATATTGATGGCGTTAGCGATGTTCACGATTTACATATATGGTCGGTGGATGGCGAATATAATGTACTGACAGTGCATATAGTACTAAACGATGACACAAAATCTGACATTATGGTTCAAATAAAACAATCAGTAAGAACATCACTCAAAGAAAAAGGAATAGAACACGCAACCATAGAATTTGAAAACAAACAGGAAGAATGCTCTTATCATAAATGTTGAAAAAAATGACTGACGAACGCACTAAAATTGCCCAAAAGGTTACATGGGTTGGTTTTTATGCCAACCTTGGGCTGATGATTTTTAAAATTGTTGCCGGTTTTCTGGGGAAAAGTACCGCCATGATTGCCGATGGTATTCACTCCTTATCCGATTTTATTACAGATGTAATAGTATTGATTTTTATCGGAATTTCGGGCAAGGAACGCGATGAAGACCATCAGTACGGGCATGGTAAATATGAAACTTTTGCTACTCTGCTAATCAGTTTAGCACTGATAATTGTAGGTATCGGTATTTTCTGGAGCGGATTGACAAAAGTTATTGACACTGTTAATGGCAATATTATTGAGCAGCCCGGTTATCTGGCGCTTGCAGCAGCACTACTTTCAATTATTGTTAAAGAAATCTTATTCAGATACACAAAAAAAGAAGGAGAAAAAATAAATAATCAGGCTGTTATTGCTAATGGATGGCATCACCGTTCGGATGCATTTTCATCCATTGGAACGACCCTCGGTATTGGAGGGGCAATTTTCCTTGGCGAAAAATGGCGCGTACTCGATCCACTGGCAGGAATTATTGTAAGTTTTTTCATATTAAAAGTTGCTATTGAACTTGGAATGCCAAGCGTACATGAGTTGTTGGAAAAATCGCTCCCAAAAGAAACTGAAGATGAAATTAATCAGATTATTTCTTCAAACGCTGAAATTTTAGCTTTCCACAACCTGAAAACAAGAAAAGTCGGGAATACCTGTGTAATTGATGTACACATTAAACTCGATCCGCAAACTACATTTGTGCATTCGCACGATATTGCCACTGAACTCGAAAGGAAATTACGCGAAAGGTTCGGAGCGAAAACTATTACGAGCATTCATACCGAACCTTTTAAAACTGTTTAGAAACGAAAAACATCGGAAACATGCCGGTGTTTTTCGTTTAAAATCAGAATATTTTATTTTTTTATCAGTAATCTACTGTTAGAAATACCTGAAGTTGTTTCAAATTTCAGCAGATAAAATCCACTGCTTATCTCTTGTGTACAAATGGTACCTTCTGATTTTTCGGGTATAAACTGCTTAACCATTTCGCCCTTTATATTGTAAATACCAATTTTATTAACTTTTTCAGCACACTTAAAGCTAAAATAATTTTCAGCAGGCTGAGGATAAACTTTCAGATTAAAATCCATAATTTTTTCTACTGCTGAAGGAAACTCAATCATCAGCATTGGCATAACATGACCCGGAAACATTTCACTTGCAATATGCCAGTAAGTAGCTGTTTCCCAATTGTTCATTAGCGTATAGGGAGCTTTTTCAGGTTTAAGTGGTGCTGCAATACTATAAACGGCAGCATTCTCTTCTTTGGTTATAGAATTTATTTTGACCGGCAAATATTCATTATCAACAAGAGAAAAATATGAAGTATCAATATCGTTTAACAAGTTATAAAAATTTAGTTTAAATCCGCCTTCAGAAACATTTGTTGCATAAACTTTCACCTGATGTATATTAGTCGAACCAGAAAATACCTGAGTAAATCCACCGGCTTTTACATTGTCGCCTGTTGCTCTTATTGCCAAAAGGTAACTTGCATCGTTCTTCGTAGTTATATATTTCGTATCAGTAGCGCCATCAATTTTAATAAACTCAAAAGTGGCAGGATTTACCCTGTACCACTGATAAGTCAAAGCGTTGTTTACAGGCGAATTATCATCGAGTTTTGCAACAGAAAACGAAGCTTCGAGACCTCGTCCTACATAAGGAGTCATTACACCGGTAATCCACATACTTTCGTCGAGTCCCCAACCGGAAAAATAGGTATTAATTCCCGTTACAGTAGCAACAGCCTCGTTTGTAGTCCAACCGGCTTTTTCGCCACCTACGAGTAAAAGCCTGAAAGTTTCAGGTTTTACTGTAATAATACTGAAATTATCACCGGATGTAGTTGTAACATCTTCACCCTGATATTTGAAATTTTCCCAACTTCCTGTTGAAGAATTATAAGCCTGAAGCACATAACTGTCTGCTCCTGCAGTAGCAGGTGCAGGAAACTCCAACTGTACTTCATTGTACGTTCCCCCGATGAAAACATAATTTTTACGTTGCACGGCCGAAACATATAGCCCCGGAACAGTATTTGGCAGGGGAGTAAACACAGGCGCAGTTGGTAAAACGCCTCCTTCGCCGGGTACAAATTGAGCATAAACACTATACGAGAAACCGGTAAGAATACTAATTACCAGTAGTAACATTGAAATTTTTAAAGTTTTTGTTTTCATAAATTTCCAAATTAAATGAGAGTTATTTTTTTAAAATTCAGTATTTTACATTATTTTCAATAAAAAGTTCAATATAATATATGATAGATTCTTATCTGATTCCCCTGAGAAACGCATTGATATTTTCGGTAGAAACGCCGGGAGGCATCCCGCCTGCACATGAAAAAAGCATTCGGTTAAAACCGGCAGCTTCATGTTTAATATCTTGAGCCGCGGCGAAAACCTGTTCGGGAGTACCTGCTGCCAACACATCGCGTGGTGGTATATTTCCAAGAATTGCCATTTTGCCTTCAGTTTCCTTTATCAATTCGGTAAACGTAAGATGAATTCCCGGATTGTAAAGATTGATGCCTAATTCAGGATAATACTTCACTGATTGCGTACAATCAGCATCGTTATGGAAAAGTTTGATCGTATCATTGGTGTCGTACAATTCTTTCAGATAAGGATATGCAAACTCCTTAAATTCGTCTTCGCCCAAAAATCCCACAATATCATCGAGCATCATTATTCCATCAATTGAATCGATTGCCTTATGTTGTAAATCGTGCCAGTTTTTCAGAAAATCAGTAATTTTCCTGAGAAGTACATGTACAACATCGGGCTCCATCATCATTGTTGTAAGAAATTCAGTGGTTCCCATCAAAAATGATGCGATATTCAAAGGACCGCGCGAAACAGAAAAACGAATTTTATGTCCGGCATTTTCAATTGCGGGGCGAAGTTTTACCAACCTGTTCAGCATAAAAGGCAATAAACCATCTGTCTCAGGATTTGGGACGATAAGATTTTCAATATCTTCGGTAGAGTGAATTACTTTTTCGGCAAAAGGAAACTCATTTTTGAAGAAAACACATTTCGAGCCAAAGGCTGAAGGTTCGGTACACATGCCATACTCGCTCCAGAAACCCGGCAGAAAAATAACATCGGGAAAAGTTTCAGCTGCTTTTAAATTAGCTTTTAACCATAATTCATCGCTTGAAAAATAATCGAGAATTGAAATGCCATACCATTGCGGCAGCCATGGACAATCGATAATAAAACCTGAAACCGGAGCGCCGGATTTTTCTCCTTTTACAATGGATTGGAGAATTTCCCAATGTTTGTCTGTCATGATTTTTACGTGTTTTTGTGGTCTTACTTTTAATTTTACTGTTTTATATAAGTTAGTGTTCTAAATTAGTTTATATTATTTGAAATCCTCATTCTCTGTTAGTGATTACACCTAACAGGTTTTAAAAACCTGTTAGGTGTAGATAGTTTTTCTAAACTAAAGGATATGGATAGACAAGTTAATTCTGATCATTTACTTACTTCTCTGAAATCATATTTATTTATATTTTCAAAAATACATATTTTTTGGAAATATCCTGTTTCAAAATTTCAAGAATTTTAAAACAATAATGCAAAGCTTTATTTCTTTGGGGTTTAACTCTATTGTATAATAATCTTATTCTGACATTTACTTCAAAAATTTACGTTACCGATTGAATTGCTTTCATAATTGGGAGTTACTTTTTAAACTTATTGAAAATCTATTATTGTTGGATAAAATTTACCCTCGATAGGCATTCCAATGATACATCTTAATGCATCCCGAATAATATTTATATCTTTGTTTTTTATTGCTGATAATTTGGTTTTCAGAATGATAAGTAGGTATTCATTTTTATTATATACAATTTTTTTTGCCCCTAATCCCGTTCGGCTGAGCTCAGCCGAACGGGGTTGGGGGCTGTTTTTAATAAATATATTATCATATAAACTAATTTCAATTACCTACTTTACATTCTCGAATTAACATAATTACAAATTATAAATATGAAGTTTATTCTTATTTCCTTATTAGTTTTTTATACGGACACATTTTTGCATTCCGTTGAACACCAGACTATTTGGTTAATAAATAATTTAACGGAAATTGATGGCAAAGGTGTTGTTGTGTATGGAAATCCGAAAATTATTGAAACAGAAAAGGGTTCTGCAATGGAGTTTAACGCAGATGCAAGCAATGCGCCGGCAACAGGCAAAGGTGATAGAATTCAAATAAAAGGAAATCCGCTTGGAATTTCAGCCAATGATTTTACAATTGAAATGATATTTAAGCCTTACCTCACAACTACAGATTTTGCTCCACGTGTGCTACATATTTGCAGTCCCGACAGTATGAGCGGGCCACGTGTAATGACCATGGAAATAAGATCGACCAACGTTTGGAATACTGATTTTTACATTAAAAGCGTTACTGGTTCGGGAATTATGGGCTCAAAAAAATATCCAACCGGACAATGGGTGCATTTGGCTATGACATATAAAAACGGAGAGCTGAAAGGATATGTAAACGGGGAAATAGATGTTAGCTACATTGGTTCAAAATACACAGGGTTGCCTGCCAATGCCGAAGTTTCGTTGGGCGGAAGAATGAATAATGTGAATTATTTCAAAGGCGCTGTTCTGAAGTTAATATTCACTTCTGAAGCCTTAGAACCTTCACAATTCACCCTGAGCGATGTTACTGGCATTAAAAATATTCCTGTAGAAAATAAATTTTTGTTGACAAATTACCCGAATCCGGTTAATAATCATACTACAATATCATTCAGACTCACCCAGCCCGAAAAAGTACGTATTGATCTGCTAAATGCAACGGGACAAATTATTAAAGTGATCCTTAATAAAGAAATTGTAGGAGGAAATCATGAAATACAATTTCAACGTGAAAATTTACCCGAAGGAACTTATTCCTACAAATTAACGACTCCATCAGGTATAAACGAAACCGGAAAAATGTTAATCAAATGAAAGGGATAATCAGCCATTGGCACCGTTACTGTACCGGCTTACTTTTTCGGGCACTATGGCAAAGTTGCTTTCAACCCGGTAACTTGCGTCTGCAATATTGCCCGTCCTACCGGATGTGTTGATTAAATGTACAAATTTTCGCGTACGTCGGGTGGGATTGAGAAAATTACGAGTGTTCGGAAGATAAAATTAGTTACAAGTATGCTGTTTTTTATTT
>CAYONE010000102.1:0-13662 GCA_964405245.1 uncultured Paludibacter sp. | reverse complement strand
TATTAATACCATTTAGCTGAAAAAATGATAGTGAAAAAATAACCCGTCCTCGGATATGCTAATTAAATAAGCTAAAAGCCGCTCTCGTTGGTTGTGTTCCGTTCCGTCAATCGTATGTGCAGTTTTGCGTGATTAAAGAATATATCCGAATGGACAGAAATTTCTAATCGATTTTCTATTCCTTGAAATAGTTTTCTATAGCATAAAGCGGAATATTGGTGAGCCAATCTTCTATTATTCTAAAAAAGAATATTGATTCACAAAAAGACGTTCGATAAAATGTAATTAATTACAAAAAGTGCCCATAATAAAGTGTAAAAAGCTACATTTTATTGATATACTATTGTTACGAAAAAAAATGATGTTTCCCCCGTCCTGTCGGATTTGCTATTGAAATTAGCAAAAAGTCGCGCTCGTCAGGTGTGTTCCGCTCCTATAGCTGTATGCGAAGTATCATTGATTAAAGAATATATCCGAATGGTCAGTCATTAATTTACTAAAACCTTATTCAATGCTCAGCCTATATAAAAAATGAACCCGCAAATGTTAAGCTTACGGGTTCATTTTTTATTGGAATTTAATTTTATGATAATGCCTGAAGAATATCTTTGTATAAGCTTTCTACTTCTTCCAAACCTACCGACAAACGGATTGTTTTATCGGAAACATTCATTTCTTTACGTACCTGGGAAGTGAAATTCCCAAAAATAGTACTTGCGGGATGTATTGCAAGTGTTTTATTGTCGAACAGATTGGTTGCCCTTTTTATCAGTTTAAGTTTATTCAGAAAACTGAAACAAGCTTCACGCGATGCTAAATCGAAGGTTAACATTGCCCCGGGATTTTTACCAAACTGTTGAGTAGATATTTCGTAAAATTTATTTTCAGGCAAGCCTGTATTATTTACCGTCTCAATTTCGGGAACATTTTTCAATTTTACGGCTAATTCAAAACATGTAGCGCTTGATTTTTGGTAACGCAATGACATGGTTTCAAGTCCAAGGGTTTGCATATATGCAACTTGCGGAGTCATGTACGCGCCCAGATTACGGTGAATTTCCCTGCGAAGTTTAGCAGTAAAAGCGCCAACGCCAAAGTCATTAACCAAAGCTGATAATCTTGTAGAATTTTGCCAATCGAAAGTAGCGTAATCAATGATTAATCCTCCAAGGCTTGTAGCGCCACCCGAAATATATTTTGTGCTCGAAACAATTTCGACATCAACGCCGAAATCGGCTGCCCGAAAAGCGCAGAAAGGTATAATGGTGGTGTCGGCAATCAGCGGTACTTTTCTATCATTTGTTATTGCAGAAATTGCTTTCAAATCGGCAACTTCCATTTGCGGATTGGTAATAATTTCGAGAAAAACAGCGCAGGTATTTTCGTTGATGACTGCAGAAACTTCATCGATGTTTGTTAAATCGCAAAACCGGACTTCCACGCCGAAAGCAGCTAAAGTAGATGCAAAAAAAGAATATGTATTTCCGAACAAATGCCGGGAAGTTACAATGTTTTTCCCTGATTGAGCAATGGCGAAAAACACATTTGAGATGGCAGCCATGCCCGAATTGAGCGCGGTAACGCTAAAAGCTCCGGTAATTGCTTTAACTCTGTCCTCAAAATACTGAACGGTAGGGTTGGTAATTCTGGAGTAAGCAAAATCGGCTGTTTTTCCGGTAAATGCCGCTTCCATTGCTTCTGCCGAATCGAACTCGTATGCAGCACAATTGTAAACCGGCATACTTAAAGCTTTGTATGCATCCGGTTTTGGAAAGGGAGTATGAAGTAAAACTGATTCTGTGAACATATTTTTAGAGTTACGAGTTACAAGTTACGAGTTACAAGTTACGAGTTACAAGTTACGAGTTACAAGTTACAAGTTACGAGTTACAAGTTACAAGTTACAAGTTACAAGTTTACAAGTAACGAGTCGAAAATTGAGCAAAAGCTTTTCTGAACTTTCAACTCTAATCTTTCAAACTTTTTAAACCCTTCAAACTTTCAAACTTTCAACTTTTCTTACCTCAACTGAGCGGCTAATTTCTTTTCGAAATTGCTTATCATTTTATTCATAATGGCTTCAATCTGATTGTCGGTCAAAGTTTTAGTATCGTCGCGTAACACGAAGTTCACAGCGTACGATTTTTTCGATGGATCGATATTTTTGCCTTCATAAACATCGAACAAAGTAACTTTGCGTAAAAGTTTTGGTTCAGTTTCGTAAGCAATTTTCTCTATTTCGCCAAAAGAAATTTGCTTATCGATGAGCAAAGCAAGGTCTCTTTTTACTTCAGGGAATTTTGGTAATTCATAATATTTAACAGTGTTTACTCCGGCTTCTTCCATCAGGTTGTTCCACTTAAAATCGGCATAATAAACCGGTTGGTCAATGTCGAACTTTTTCAGAATTTGCGGTTTCACAATACCGTAAGTTACCAATTGCATTTTACGTGGCGAAGTTATTGTCAGCGCATCCGAAAATAAATCGCCTGTATATTCTTCGTTTCTTAATTTCTTCTGATTGATGCCCAAACGCTGCAGAACATTGAAAATATAAGCTTTAAGCTCGTATACGCTGGATTTTTCCTGTGCATTCGTCCACGATTGAGCCGTTTTATTTCCGGTAATCCAAACTCCCAAATGATATTCTTCGGAATAAGCTTTGAGCGAATTTTCTTCAGTTTTATTTTCAGCAGAATAAAAATAGCAATTTCCAAACTCATAGAATTTCAAATCCGCGTTTCGGCGGTTAATATTTCTGCTTATATTTTCAAGTCCGTCAAAAAGCATAGTCTGACGCAATACATCAAGATCGGCGCTTAAAGCATTGATAATTTTCACCGATTGTTCGGCTGGAAACGAACTTAATTCTGTATAATGACTGCCTTTGGTAAGCGAGTTATTTAAAATCTCGTTAAATCCCTGCGCCGTAAGTTGTTCTGAAATTATGTTCTGTAATTTATGACTGTCGGGTTTTGAGCTATAACTCAATGTTGAAACCAGATTCTCGCTTATTTCAACATTGTTATAACCGTAAATACGTAAAACATCTTCAATCACGTCCACATCACGTTGTACATCAACCCTATAAGCCGGAATTTCCAGCACCAAACCTTCATCGTTTTTCGAAACTATTTTCATTTCGAGAGCCGTAACAATTGCCTCAACTTCGTTTCTATCGATTTCCTTACCAATTAATCCGTTAATTTTCCTGTATGTAACATTAACGATGGCAGGCGTAACTTTATCAGTATAAATATCAGAAATTTCACTCGAAATTTCTCCTCCGGCAACTTCCTGAATCAATAATGCGCAACGTTTCAGAGCGTAAATCGTGATTTCAGGATCGCAACCACGTTCGAAACGGAACGAAGCATCAGTATTTAAACCATGACGACGGGCGGTTTTCCGTATCGATGTAGGGTTGAAATAAGCGCTTTCGAGAAAAACATTCGTAGTATTTTCAGAAACGCCCGATTCTACACCGCCAAAAACTCCACCAATACACATGGGTTCGGTGGCGCTGCAAATCATCAAATCATTAGCGTTTAACTTACGTTCAACTTCATCGAGCGTAACAAAAGGCGTACCTTCGGGCATACATTTTACACGCACTTCGCCTCCTTTAATTTTTGAAGCATCAAAAGCGTGCAATGGATGACCCAATTCATGCAAAACAAAATTAGTAACGTCCACTACATTGTTAATCGGGCGTAAACCAATTGTAAGCAGCGCATTTTTAAGCCATTCGGGCGATTCGCCAACCTTTACACCTGAGATTGTAACCGATGAATATCTCGGACATGCTTCAGGATTTTCAACAATCACAGGTATTTCAAGTGAAGTATTCTGTACTTTAAACGCTTCTACCGAAGGTTTTGATAATTTAATTTCATTATTTCTGATTGAGAAATATGCGGCGAGGTCGCGGGCAACACCATAATGCGAAGCTGCATCAACACGGTTTGGAGTAATATCAACTTCAATAATATAATCCGACTTAATTCCGTAGTAATCTTTGGCAAGCGTTCCGGGAATTGCCGAAGTGGGCAAAACAATAATCCCATCGTGGCTTGTTCCTATACCTATTTCATCTTCAGCACAAATCATCCCAAACGATTCAACACCGCGAATTTTCGAACGTTTTATCTGAAAACTTTCATCTCCTGAATATAAAGTAGTTCCAACGGTTGCCACCACAACTTTTTGTCCGGCAGCCACGTTCGGAGCGCCACAAACAATCTGCAGAGGTTCGCCGGTGCCTACATTTACGATTGTAACATGTAAATGATCAGAGTTTTCATGTTCGGCACAAGTTAATATTTCGCCAATTACAAGCCCTTCGAGCCCGCCTTTTACGGTCTGCACTTCTTCGAAACCACCTACTTCAAGACCAATGGAAGTTAGAATTGCCGATAATTCAGAAGGAGCAACATCTATGTTTAAATACGTTTTAAGCCAGTTATAAGATATGTTCATAATTATGAATTTTAAAGGCGCAAAGATACGCTTTTTTCAGGAAAGTTTTTAAAATGGAATATTGATTTTTAATTTTTCAAAAATGTGTTATAGAACATAATGTCCTATTTTTAAAATTGCAATATTTAATATAAGTTTGCAGAAAATTAAATTAAAAGGTGATTACTGGGAAATATACGATGTCATAGTTACAAATTATTATTTATCAAATTTATAGCCATAAATTTGGAATAAAATTTTTAGTGATTTTACTTTTTTTACTTTAATCGTTCTTACACTTGTTGAGTTTCATTCTTTTATTTGAAATTACTTAACTTTATTGCTGCAAATGAAAAAATTTACACTGTTATTAATATTTTTCTTTTTTTTCAATAATATTTATGCGCAAATTTCCTATTATAAAACAGCCAATTCCTATTTAGCAGGAGTTAAAATTGCTGATTATGGAAATGTATCAAATGCCACAAAATGTATTATTGAAGAAAAAAGAAATACAACGATATTTACTCCCTATGAAGTTGTAGAATATGGGCTATCAGATGGACGAGTTTATATTTCGAAATCGATTACGATTGACAATTCAGAAAAAAAAGTATTTTTACTCCGGTTAGTTCATGATAGCACATCATTATATGTATATTATGAAGCTAATAAAAAATACTATTATATTGAAAAAGACAGTGTTACCTTTATTGAATTATCAAAATACGACAAAAACAACAATTTCAGAGAAGTTTTATTAAAAATCACCGATGATTGTCAGAATGTTAAAGACGCAATAAAAGTGGTGGGTTACACCAACAATTCACTATCAAAATTTATTTCAAATTATAATTCTTGCAAACCAACATCTCTTCCATTTTTTAAATTTGGACTATTAACCGGACTTTCAGTTCAAAAGTTAGAAGCTTTAGGTAATAATTTACATACATATTTAGGGTTTACAAGTAACAAACTATTAATCAGACCGCTTCCGGGCATTTTTCTTGACTTTCCTGTTGCCACGAGCGACTTCTCATTTCATGCCGATGTTTTTCTTTTAAAATATGGTTATTCTTTCAGTAACATTGATACAGATATTAATGCCAATATGATTGGAAGAAAAAATGAATCTGTAAATGCTCCGGCATTTATGAGAAGTTCGTTGACTTTGGAACCTAATCCCGAAAAGCCTCTTGAATACATTAACAGGGATTTTGTTGCCAACATAACATCTTTAAACATTCCTTTATTAATACGTTATACTTTACCTTTACAAAAAAAGAGACCTTATATAAATGCAGGTATTAGTTATGCGTATAATTTTCAAAACAACACTCAGATTTATAATACATTGGTAAACAAAGACTTTGTTCAATTAATCAGCATTGACAATAATACCTATGTTACAAAAAATCAATTTGGTATTACTATCGGAGGGGGATTAGAGTATAAAATTAATTACAAAAATTCTCTGTTTTTTGAATTGAGATATAACAAACAAATAAACAATAAAGCAGATTCGTATCTGAAAATAAATCAGTTGCAATTTTTTACTGGATATAATTTTTAAAATCAAATGAAAAACATCATTATAATATTATGCATTCTGAGTATTTTTTTTGTGAGTTGTAAAGATGCAGAAATGCAACCGAAAGATTATCCCTTGATAGTTACAAATGAACCAACTGATATTGACACAACAGGTGTAACACTTGAAGCAGAAATTCTACTTCAGGGAAAAGAAAAAATTACTGACTCCGGATTTATTTTAAGTGATGGAAAAATCGAATTAAAATATAATGCATTCAACGCTGAGAATACTGAAAAAATTGAATGTAGAGTATCGTCGGACATTGTAAAAAATGTGATTTATACTTGTAAAGCATTCATTAGAACATCCAAACATTTGGTTTATGGAACCAGCGTTACGTTTAAAAGTTTAGGAAGTTCAGTTCATCAGATATCTGATTTCTCACCTAAATCCGGATTCGATGGTGATACCATTACAATAACGGGAAAAAATTTCAGTCAAATTTTGTATGTTAATAAAGTTCTGGTTAATAATGTAGCTGCAAATATTTTAAAAATATCAAACACTAAGTTGGTAATAACAACCCGAAATCAAGCAGCTACCGGAGAAGTTGATATAAATGTGATAGTGAATGATATAAAAGTAAAAGCATCGGATAAATACACGATAATAGGTCCAAAAATAATTGGATTATCAAAGAATTCAGCAAAGTCGGGTGAAAAAATTACCATTTATGGAGAAAACCTTTTAAAAAACGGTTCGAGAATTGAAGTGAATTTCAATAGTTATTTGGCTGTGATATTAAACAAATCGAATGACAGTGTCGAAGTAGTTGTTCCGGTTGCTACTAATGATTATATTACGAAAATAAAGTTAACCAGTGGGTTAAAAACTGTAACCTACGATGAATATTTTGTTATCAAAAATCCATAGGAAGAAAGAGCAAAACCTTTATCTTCAACATAAAATGGAACTAACGGGTATTTTTTTAAAAAATAACAATTTCTGATTATCAGGGAGGAGAACTATTAACGCACTTATTTCAGTAATAAAAAAACCTTTAAAAAAATAACATCAAAATTAAATATCAGATTTATGAGAAATTTCAGAAAGTGGCATAAAGCAGTTTTTTTTACAATAATTATGTGCTTTTTTTCTTCATGTATTTTAAGCACATACGATGATCCTTGCATAATATCAGGTAAAATTACCGACTCTAATGGAAATGGATTGAAAGGTGTATTAATTAAAGCAGTAAGTGAATCAGCAACTGACAGTATCGTATCAACTGATGATGGAAACTATAAAATCAGTTTGCAGAGTGGAAGAAAAGTAGAATTAATTTTTACGAAACAGGATTATTTAAGCCAGTATTTTGATTTTGTAATTTTGGGTGGTGAGAAAAAGAACCTGAATTTGGAAATGAGAACTTTACTTGAAGATGCATATTTTACGGTAGGTGTGAAAGAAATAACGGCATTGAATACCGGAGGTTCTTTTGGCGCCAGAATTAACACAAATTTAAGTTATGAGTATTTCCTTACTGTAAATTGGATTAATTGTATCAGATCGGGCAATGATTTACTTATAAAATGTGATTCGAATAAAACCTCTACAGAAAGGTTTACTGAAATAATATTGAAAGCTGAATACAAATACTGCGACACAATAAGAATAAAACAACTTGCAGGTCCAATTCAGAAGGCTGCTTATCACATAAATAAAAATGATTTTGTATTAACTGATATATTAAAAGAAATAAAGTAATCAGCACTATGAAAAAAACACTTATCTTATCAATAATACTTTTTCTGAGTTTATTTTTTTCAGTTTTTGCTCAATCAAACTACCAAAAAGGATACATAATAACTCTGACCAACGATACCATCTTCGGATTAATAGATTTCAGAACGGATAGAATGAATTCTGAAATTTGCAAATTTATTAGAAACGATGATGGATTAGAGTATCAATTTACTCCCGGACAAATTGCAGGTTACAGATTTAATGATATTCAAAAATTTTATGTAAGTAAAACAGTTGAAATTGACAGTGTGAAACACACTTATTTTCTTGAATTTTTGGTTCAGGGAATGATGAATCTTTATTATTTGGGAGGTGAACAAAGATATTACTTTTTTGAAAGTTCCGATGGTGAAATGATATCATTTACTAAAAAGCCCGATGAAATAACCGAAGAAAAACGGATTAAAGAAGATCAAAGATACAAAGGTGCAATGAGATATGTTTTCAGAGACTATACTCCTTTAGCACTAAAAACTTCCAGAGCCGATTTCGACCGTAAAACGATGATATTATTTACCAAAGAATATCACGATAATATGTGTGAAACAGGTGAAAAATGTATAATTTTCGAAAATGATTACAAGAAAAAATTCACCAAATTTGATTTTGTAGCCTTTAGCGGTATGGAGCTGAATGAATTCAGCTTTAAAGCACCACTATATCCAAATATGTATTCATTAAGTCCATTTTTAGGAGTTGGAGTAAACATTTCAAGTCCTCGCTTAACACCATCAGTTTTTTTGAATTTGGATGCTTCATTTTCAAAAGTAGCAGGTGCATTCGACTATATTAATGTATTTACAAATTACTCTGTATATAAGTTCAATTACTATAAAACCGGACTTTTTGGAGGTTTAGAATATCAATATCATGAAGGAAAAATAAGACCTGCGGCTAATGCAGGTTTATCATTCGCTTTTCACCATGGCTACAATGACTGTATATTAACTAACAACACTACTAAAAGTAATATCATGTTTATAGATGAAAACTCTATAGGATATAAGGTTGGTTGTGGATTCGATTACCAAATTAAAAACGAAAATTCCATCGTTCTGAGGCTTTCTTATTCGAATGTTGAAAATTATTATCTAAAAAATGTATCCTATCAATTAAAATTGGGGTATAAGTTTTAGAAATAACACTTTAAAGTTTGTAAAGCTTTCGCACAATTTCAAAAAAAATATTCAAATTATTGTTCTGAATGTTTTAGCTCACTTACAAACAATTTCAACCTTTTTTCCAATTCGGGAATTTGCTCCAAACGTACAAAAGATACACAGGCACGGAGCCCGTTAGGATTTTCACTACCAGTAATGTTAAGTGAAATGGCGCTGATACCATAATATAAAAATGCTTTCATCAATTCGCCACTTGTCATTTCAGGATAAGCAATGGTAAAATAAAAGCCATCAGCCAAATCGCCCATTTCGTCATTATAAACTATATAAAAGCCGTATTTCAGAAATACTTCCTTCATCAATCGAGCTTTCTCGCCATAATGATGTAACTCTCCGGTAAAATCAGCAACGCCATCGTTGGCGGCTTTCAGCATTGTTGCAAGAGCATATTGTGCTGTGTGTGAAGTTCCCGCGGTAGTTGCATATAATATTCCGTAAGGAATAAAATGGCCCAGAATATCGCTTGTAAAATAGTTTTTCAGGTTTGGATAACGCGCTGAATAAAGTTTCTTCGAGAAAATCATCATCCCTATACGCTGACCTGCATAACTGAAAATTTTGGAAGCCGAAAGTAATAAAATATAATTATCGGTGTAATTAGCCACTGTTGGCTGGTAAGGCGAAGTACCGGGTTTTCCGTAGTTTTGCCTGAAATCCATGCCAAAATAAGCAAGATCTTCTACAACAATCACATCATATTTTGTAGCTAATTCGCCTATAATCTGCAATTCGCGTTCACTCAAACTAATCCATGATGGATTGTTAGGCGAAGAATATGTAATAGTACAAATATCACCATTCTGAAGAAAGGATTCTAACTTGTCCATTAATTTTTCGCCTCTGAAATTCAGAATATCGAACGATTTAAATGGAAGTCCCAGAAGTTGCAATTGCGATTTATTTACAGGAAATCCGGGATCGATAAAAAGCGTGTATGGTTTTTCGGGATTTGTTCTGCCACAACCTAAAAGCGCTGCAAAACTACCCTGCATACCTCCTACTGTTGGAATGCAGCAATTTGGCTTCGCATCAATATTCATAAACAATTTTGCAAATCTTGATATTTCAGTTTTTGCAAAAGGAATTCCTTCGATGTTAGGATATGAATTTGCAAGTCCCAAATCAAGCGCTTCTTTCTCTGCTTCAATTCCTATTGACGATGCAGGCAAACCCGGCACACCCATCTCCATGTGAATAAATTCAATACCGCTTTCCATTTCAATTTTCGAAACTAATTTTCCTACTTCACGAATAGAAAGTTTTGTAATATCAGGCTGATTAAATTCTGAAAATAGCGTATCAACAATATTTTTATCTATTGTCATGATGAAAAAATTATCAAATAATGATTATTTATAGAACAGAAAAACTTTTCCAAAATTTACCGGAAAAGTTTTTCGAAACAAATGTTAAGTTAGGAGTAAAAAGTTCATAAAGTTTATAAAGTAAATAATTATATTTCATTTGCTTATGGTTTCCAAATAAAACCTAACATAAAACTAAATTAAAAATCTCTTTATATTGAAAACCTCCACTCTTTATTTTAATTTTCTTTTGTCGATAACCCTAACCGCTTTTCCTTCGCTTCGTGCAAGGGTTTTTGGTTCAACAAGTGTTACCTTAACGCTCAAACCTACCGCGCTATTGAGTGCATTCTCAATTTTCCGAGTAAGCATTTGCAAATCGCGGATGGTATCCATCAAATTTGCTTCATCCATTTCCACCTGCAATTCGAGTGTGTCCAGATTATTTTCCTTGTCAACATACAACATATAATGTGCGCTGGTTTCTCCCATCTCCAGCAAAACCTGTTCAATTTGCGAAGGGAACAAATTCACTCCGCGAATAATCAGCATATCATCGCTGCGTCCTGTAATTTTTTTCATCCTAACCGTAGTCCGTCCGCAAGCGCATTTTTCAAAATTCAACGTTGACAAATCGCGGGTGTTGTATCTGATGAGTGGTATTCCTTCCTTGGTTAATGTTGTAAAAACCAATTCACCTTCCACACCTTCGGGTAGCGGTTGTTTTGTTTCAGGATCAACTATTTCGGCAAAGAAATGATCTTCGTGTATGTGTAATCCACTATGTTCCGAACAATCATTGGCAACTCCCGGACCCATAATTTCGCTCAAACCATAAATATCGAAAGCTTTAATACCCCATTTCTTTTCCAGTTCGAGCCGCATATTTTCTGTCCATGGTTCAGCCCCGAAAATTCCGGACTTTAGTTTCAAATCCTTTAAACTGTAACCATGATCGGCCAATGCATCGGCTAAATGGAGGGCATACGATGGCGTACAGGCAAGTACAGTTGAACCAAAATCGGCCATTAACTGCAACTGACGGCGTGTATTTCCACCTGAAACCGGCACAACAGTACAACCCATATTTTCGGCGCCATAATGTACTCCCAATCCTCCGGTAAACAGACCATAACCATAAGAAACCTGAATAATGTCATGTTGATTTACTCCTGCCATTGCCAAACATCTTGTGAGCACTTCTTTCCACACTTCAATATCGTTTTGAGTATAACCAACAGTAGTGGGTTTTCCGGTTGTACCACTCGATGCATGAACCCTGACAATTTGCGACATGGGGACTGCAAATAAACCGAATGGATAATTATCTCTCAAATCGGTTTTATAAGTAAACGGCAGTTTAACTATATCGTCAATAGATTTTATATCGGATGGTTTCAGATGAAGCGCATCCATTTTTTTTCGATAAAAGTTCACATTGCTGTAAACTTTTTCTATCAGATTTACAAGTCTTTCACTTTGCAACGAACGCATTTCGGAGCGGCTCATGCATTCTATTTTTTCATTCCAAATCATAAGTTTATTTTAAGATCAGATTCGTTTATTGATTTAAGATTATTTTTCAGGATAATTTCGATAGCTTTATTCCCATCGTTAGTGCGAATAACCAATACCGATTTAGTTCCAAAGCTAAACGCATACACATACTCGATAAATACGCCTGCATCTGCAAAAAGGGTTAATATTTTCCACATCGAACCCGGATCCGATGGCATTTCAAGCGAAATTACATGATGAATTCTCACAGAGTAATTTTCGTCCTGAAGCGCCGATACAGCCTTTTCAGGATCAGACACGAGCATTCGTACCAATCCGTAATCACTGCTGTCGGCTACTGTAAGGGCGTTTATGTTTATATTATTCTTTGCCAGAACTTCAAGAATCTGGTTTAGATGTCCGGTTTTATTTTCGAGGAAAACCGAGAGTTGCCGTACTGTCATAGTATCATTCGTTTAATTATTTGATGAAGGAAACATTAATTAGTATGCAAAAATAATTTTTTTCTAACAAACTATTACCATAAAACGGTTTTATTTATCAGATAATAATTATTTGCAACTACTCTGCACTTTAAATGCTTAACTTAGCGATTTTGGAAAATTGCAGATTAAAAATGTAAAAAATTCACTGAATAATCGTCAAATATATACCGCTTAATGTAGATTATTACTCCTGCGTTCCCCTCCCGAAGTATCGGTAAGGGAGTTAGGGGGCTGGTTGTTACATTTTCAGACAACAATAGATGTTATTCAGCTTCATTTTGTCATATTTTTTCCAATACTTGCCATCAATTTCTCAAATTACAGATTGATTGTAAGTTAACATACTTTTTTTTGTAAATATTTATCAGAACATATCAAACGATTAAAAAAAATTGCTTATATTTGCGCGCTCAAATTAAAACATAACAACAACTTAATTCAGGGAGGAAACAAAGTATAGCTAAGCAATTATCCATCAGACCCAACAGGGTAAAAGAAAGAGAAATGCCCCACCGCATTAACGATAAAATTAAAGGGGTTAAAGAAGTCCGTTTAGTAGGTGATAATGTTGAACAGGGTGTATATTCGTTCGAAGAAGCCGTGCGCAAAGCAGACGAACTTGAACTTGATTTGGTTGAAATTGCAGCAACGGCTGTGCCTCCTGTTTGTAAAATTGTTGATTATCAGAAATTTTTATATCAGCAAAAAAAACGCGAGAAGGAACAAAAAGCTAAAACTGCAAAAGTTATATTGAAAGAAATTCGTTTCGGACCGCAAACCGACGATCACGATTATAACTTCAAGCTGAAACACGCCATAAGTTTTCTCAAAGAAGGCTGTAAAGTAAAAGCGTATGTATTTTTCAAAGGTCGCTCTATTTTATTTAAAGAACAGGGCGAAGTACTTTTAGCAAGGTTCGCTCAGGATCTTGAAGATTATGCTAAAGTGGATCAGCTTCCGGTGCTCGAAGGTAAAAGAATGATTATAATGTTTTCGCCAAAAAAAAGTAAAGCTTAGAGATTTTTTAATTCAATATAAATAAACAACAAATGCCAAAAATGAAAACTAACTCCGGTGCTAAAAAAAGGTTTACCCTTACCGGAACAGGAAAAATTAAAAGAAAACATGCTTTTAAAAGTCACATTCTGACTAAAAAAACTACAAAGCAAAAACGTAATCTTACTCACGATGCCCTTGTTGACAGCGGTGATGTAAAAAACGTGAAAGCAATGTTGTGTTTACGCTAAACAGCTATCAGAAAAAAACTTATTAAAAAAACGGTTTTCAAGTAAAAATCAGAGTGCTTTAGCTCAAAGACCGCTTAATATAAAAGTGGCGCTAACATTCACAACTCATTTTATTAATTATGCCAAGAT
>CAYONE010000101.1:0-13767 GCA_964405245.1 uncultured Paludibacter sp. | reverse complement strand
GTTTTTCGGCACTAAAGCCGCTTAATATTTATTTTTTTTCTAACGGACTATTGAAGCTTCAAAATTCATTTTATTAATTTGTATCTTTGCAGAACAAATTAATTGTGAAAAAAATTATTCAATTATTTATATTGCAAAATTCAAAAACATAAGTTTAAAAAATCAAAGTATGCATAACTGGTTCGAATGTAAAGTGAAGTTTGAAAAAACAGTAAGTGATGGAAGTGTAGCGAAAGCATCTGAGTCATATTTAATCGATGCATTGTCATTTACCGAGGCTGAGGAGCGTATAACTCAGGAAATGAAACCTTTTATTAGTGGCGAATTTACTGTTGCAAACATAAAAAGGGTAAAAATAAACGAAATATTTTTCGACGAAACCGGTGATAAATGGTATCGGTCTAAAGTAAATTTTGTAACCTACGATGAAGAAAGCCAAACCGAAAAACGCACCGCCGTAAATATGATGATTCAGGCTTCGGATATAACGCATGCGCTCGAGAATTTAAAAAAAGGTATGCAGGGCACTATGGCCGATTACGAAATAGCTTCAATAACCGAAACTATGCTTATGGATGTTTTCAGATTTCAGGATTCAAAAGTTCCCGCACATTTAGTTTCAGAAAATTAGTATTCAGAGTTTATGTCAATTCCATCAAATATCGCATTGCTAAGGAGCAAAATTCCCGAAAACGTTAAACTTGTTTGTGTCAGCAAGTTTCACGCTTCAGAAGAAATAATGGAAGCATATAATACCGGAGAACGTATTTTTGGTGAGAGCAAAGTTAAGGAATTGTGTTCAAAATTTGAAAATTTGCCAAAAGATATTCACTGGCATTTTATCGGACATCTGCAAACTAATAAAGTGAAATATATTGTTCCTTTTGCTTCGTTGATACATGGTGTGGATTCGCTGAAATTACTTAAAGAAATTGATAAAGCAGCAGCAAAACTCGGAAAAGCAGTTAATTGTCTTTTGCAAATGCATATTGCCGAGGAGGATACTAAATTTGGCTTTTCGGAAAATGAATTAACTGGAGTTTTAGAATCGGGTGAAATTGCCACTTTTCAAAACATAAATATTTGCGGTTTAATGGGAATGGCCACGTTTACCTCCAATCAAAATCAGGTTCGCAAAGAATTTAAACAGTTAAAAACATTTTTCGAAAAGATTAAATCAACTTATTTTGCTGATAACAATCATTTTAATGAACTTTCAATGGGAATGAGCGATGATTTTGAATTGGCAATAGAGGAGGGGAGTACAATGGTACGAATTGGCACTGCAATTTTTGGCTTGCGAAATTACACCTGAATAATTTAATTTTACCATAATAAAAAAATAACCACATAAGATCACATAAGAAAGAAAAAAACAATTGCACCTCAAAAAAAGAAATAACCTAAAAAATCATTTTTTTGTTGATAATTATTTCTAATGTTAACTAATCTGTTCTAATGTGGTTTAATGTGCCTGTCTGCTGTAGGTGGGGTTCAAATATCTTTAATAATTTGTTTGTATTCTAATAAATGATATGAAAATTGCGGTCTATTCCGGATCATTTAACCCTGTGCATAACGGACATACTCAACTTGCTCAATACTTAATTGATAATGACCTGGTTGATGAAGTTTGGTTTGTTGTATCGCCATGCAATCCACTTAAAGAGCAAAAGGAATTAATTGACGAACATTTGAGGCTTGAAATGATAATTCTTGCCATTGCAGGAGAATCACGTTTTAAGGCTTCAGATATTGAATTTTCCATGCCAATTCCCTCATACTCCATTGATACATTAAAGCAATTAAATCAACTTTTTCCGGAACATCAATTCTGCCTGATAATTGGCAGCGATAATGCATTAGTCTTTGATAAGTGGAAGAATTATAATGAAATACTTGATAAATATGAAGTATTAGTTTATACACGTTTAGGTTATGATTTTTCTAAAGTTGCCGATATTTATCCGCAAATGAAAATCCTCGAAACTCCATATTACAACATATCATCAACTCAAATACGTTATGCTATAAAACAAAAAAAGGATGTCAGCAATTGGCTACATCCCAAAGTTGTAAGTTTTATTTTTGAGAATGAGTTGTATAAAAGTTAATCAGTGTATAAAGTTTATAGAGTTCATAAAGTATATAAAGTTCATATAGTTCAAAAAGCTCATTATGATAAACCAATCAACTGATAAACCAATCAATCAATCACAAATACGGATTACTCCTTTTTTCCTCACCAATTGTTGTTGATTCGCCGTGCCCACAATAAACCACGGTAGAGTCGGGGAGAGGCATTAAACGCGTTGTAATAGAACGAATTAAGGTGGCATAATCTCCTTTTTGCAAATCAGTTCTACCAATCGACCCCTGAAAAAGTACATCACCGGCAAACAACAATCCATTACTTTCGCTATAAAAACACATACTTCCGGGCGAATGTCCCGGACAATGTAAAGCTTTCAGTGTAGAGTTTCCAAATTTAATTTCTTGATTGTCATTAATATTATTGCCAATTTCCTGTGCGGTTTCATTCATAGGCAAACCAAACATCGCAGCCTGAACTTTTACATTTTCAAGTAAAAACTCATCTTCCATGCAGGCTTCCGGTTTTAAACCATAAGTTTCAAACAAATATTTATTTCCAAACTGATGATCTATATGTAAATGTGTATTCAATACTCTTTTCAGTTGTAGATTATTATCTGAAATAAAATTTTCCAATTTATGTTTCTCACCAATATCCAAACAGCCTGCATCAATTATTACCGCTTCGTTTGTTTCATCGTAAACTAAATATGTATTTTCTCTGAATGGATTGAATGTAAATGTTTTAACTATCATTTTTTACTTTGTGATATTACTTTGTGATAATTACTACGTGATATTACTATGTGATATTACTTCGTAAGATTTCCTGTCTTTGTTCTTAGCTCTTTGTTCTTAGCTCTTTGTTCTTAGCTCTTTGTTCTTTGCTCAATATATAGGTACATAAACTACCTTCTTGGTTATAAAAAACTCTTCCTGAAAGAATTCACTAATCTCATACACACTTGCTCTGTTCTTATATGGCATAATTTCATGCTGTAATTCGCCACCTTTAAGGCAAATAAGTCCGTTTGGAAGTGCATTTTTTCCTTCTTTAAGAATATTTTTAGAGCTGAGTTTAAATAAATCGGTAAGAGGCATAACTGCACGACTCACTACAAAATCGGCTTTGAACTTTTCTTCTTGTATTCTTGTATGTTTTAACTCTATATTATTTAAATTTATAGCATTGCTTACTTCAATTCCTACTTTAATCTTTTTACCTATCGAATCAATTAGCAGAAAGTTACATTCAGGGAAAAGTATTGCCAATGGAATTCCCGGAAATCCGCCTCCAGTACCCACATCAATTAATTTTGTTCCGGATTTAAACCCGATAGCTTTAGCAATTGCCAATGAGTGAAGCACGTGATGTTCATACAAATTATCAATATCCTTTCTAGAAATAACATTGATACGTTCGTTCCAATAGCGATATAACTCACCAAGCATGGCAAATTGTTCTTTCTGTATATTGGATATGTCAGGAAAATATTTAAGAATGAGTTGCATAGATTTTTTTTATTTCTATTACAAAAGTACGAAAGTTCGGTAAATTTTCAGTAATGAACTTTAATATTTATCTTTGCACCCGAAATTGAAACAACATCACGGTATAAAACAGTAAATTTATTATCGTAAATTATTGATTAATAAGATTATGAGAGCTTATGTATTTCCCGGTCAGGGAGCACAATTTCCCGGAATGGGAAAAGATTTGTACGAAAATTCGGCACTTGCCAAGGAATATTTTGAAAAAGCAAACGAAATTCTGGGTTACAGAATTACTGACCTTATGTTTGAAGGTACGGCAGAAGATTTAAAACAAACAAAAGTTACGCAACCTGCGGTTTTTCTGCATTCGGTTATTTCCGCTTTGGTTCAGGGTGAAGATTTTCAACCCGAAATGGTTGCAGGACATTCTTTAGGTGAGTTTTCGGCACTTGTAGCTGCCGGCGCTATGAATTTTGAAGATGGTTTGAAATTGGTTTATGCACGAGCAATGGCAATGCAAAAGGCCTGCGAAATGGAACCTTCGACAATGGCAGCTGTTCTCGGACTTAGCGATGAAGATGTGGAAGAAGTTTGCGACTCTATTAAAGATGCTGTTGTAGTTCCCGCTAATTATAACTGCCCCGGGCAATTGGTAATTTCGGGTTCTTTCGATGGAATCGACAAAGCTTGTGAATTATTAAAAGCAAAAGGAGCGAAACGTGCTCTGAAACTTCCTGTTGGAGGAGCTTTTCACTCTCCATTAATGCAACCTGCCAGCGAAGAACTGCAATCTGCAATAGAAAATACAACATTCTCAAAACCTGTATGTCCTGTTTATCAGAATGTTAATGCATATCCACAAACTGATCCGGAACAAATTAAACAAAACTTGATTGCACAACTTACCGCACCTGTACGTTGGACACAAACGGTAAAAAATATGGTTACAGATGGCGCTACAGAGTTCTTTGAATTAGGTCCGGGCGATGTACTGAAAGGTTTGGTAAAAAAAATCAGCCCTGAGGTTACAACAGCATAATCAAATAAAAATTGAAGTTATCAACATAGAAATGCAGATCTTTAAAATGTCTGCATTTTTTCATGTTTAAAACCTGAGTAAATAATTAAAAATCTTGATTATGTATTTTGTTATCATCACATTTCTCATTCTATTTTTTTATTGTACTTTTGTATATAAATTCATATCGGGAATTCTTATTCTGATAAATTTAAAAATTGAAAATTGAAATTGGTAAATTGTAAATAAAATTATGTACAGAACACACACTTGCGGAGAATTAAGGCTAATCAATGCTGCTCAAAATGTAACATTATCGGGTTGGATACAGCGTACTCGTAAAATGGGAGGGATGACCTTTGTTGATATCCGTGACCGATATGGTGTAACTCAGCTTGTTTTTAATACTGATACAAACGCGGAATTGTGCGAACAAGCCAATAAACTTGGACGGGAATTTGTAATTCAGGTAAAAGGTAATGTAGCCGAAAGAAGCAATAAAAACCTGAATATTCCTACCGGTGAAATTGAAATTCTTGTTGAAGAACTCAGAATTCTGAACGAGGCTAAAACTCCTCCATTTACCATTGAAGATAATACAGATGGTGGCGATGATTTGCGAATGAAGTATCGATACCTTGATTTAAGACGTAATTCGGTGCGCAATAACTTGATTTTGAGACACCAAATGGCATTCGAAACGCGTCGTTACCTTGACATGCTTGGTTTCCTCGAAGTTGAAACTCCTATACTTATTGGTTCTACTCCCGAAGGCGCACGCGATTTTGTAGTGCCTTCGCGAATGAATCCGGGTGAGTTTTACGCTTTACCACAGTCGCCACAACTTTTCAAGCAATTATTGATGGTTTCCGGATTCGATCGTTATTTTCAGATAGCCAAATGTTTCCGCGATGAGGACTTGCGTGCCGACCGCCAGCCTGAATTTACTCAGATTGACTGCGAAATGTCGTTTGTTGAACAGGAAGACGTATTACAGATTTTTGAAGGAATGGTGAAACACCTTTTCAAATTTGTAAAAAATATCGATTTTAACGAAGATTTTCCACGAATGACATGGCAAAATGCCATGAAATATTATGGTTCGGATAAACCTGATATTCGCTTCGATATGAAGTTTATTGAATTAAAAGAAGCTGTTTCAGGTCGTGATTTTGTAGTTTTTGACAGTGCCGAATACGTTGGAGGCATTTGTGCGGAGGGTTGTGCAACATACACCCGAAAACAGATTGATGAATTGACCGATTTTATAAAACGTCCGCAAATTGGCGCTAAAGGTTTGGTTTACATTCGTTACGAAGCCGATGGTTCAATTAAGTCATCTGTTGATAAATTTTACAACCCAGATGATTTAAAAGCCATAGTTGAATTGTTTTCTGCTAAACCAGGTGATTTAATCCTTATTTTAGCCGGCGATAAAACAAAAACGCAAAAAGCTTTATGCGAATTAAGACTTGAAATGGGAGCGAGGTTAGGACTTCGCGACAAAAATGTGTTTAAACCGCTTTGGGTTATTGATTTTCCACTCTTTGAATGGGATGCTGAAACCGATCGTTATTATGCTATGCATCACCCTTTTACTTCGCCTAAACCTGAAGATGTGGAACTATTGGACTCAAATCCTGGAAAAGTCAGAGCAAATGCTTATGATATGGTTGTAAACGGTGTTGAACTTGGAGGCGGTTCTATACGTATTCACGATAGTGAACTGCAAAACCGAATGTTTCAGCTTCTTGGTTTTACTCCTGAAAAAGCGCTGGCTCAATTCGGATTTCTTATGAGTGCGTTCAGTCACGGAGCGCCACCGCATGGAGGTTTGGCTTTCGGACTCGATCGCTTTGTTTCGCTTTTTGCCGGACTTGATAGTATTCGCGATTGTATTGCTTTCCCTAAAAACAACTCGGGTAGGGATGTTATGATTGATGCTCCTTCGGTAATTGATAATTCTCAACTCGAAGAATTGAATCTGGTGATAAATCTTCCAAAATAATTTTTTTTTGTAATTAAAAAGAGGCTGTTTCACATAATACTTTTGATTCAGCCTTTTTTATTCTTTTAATTTGAACCTGTCTCTGTTGGCAGACAGGTTCAAATTAAGCAAATTTATATTTTATTCAGACAGGGCATAATAATCATAATTTTCTATTTGACATAATATAAATTATAAGAAAATATTGATTAAACAAACGGAGATAGTTTTTTGAGCTTTATACCTGAATTTTTAATTCCTTCTTCCAATGAATGAGAATTGAATATTCCAAAAGATTTTAATGTAATCAAAGCGCAAGCCATTGCATCGTAGCCGGCACGATGATGATTAATACGAATATTATGAAAATCGCAAAGCGCTCCAAGTGAATGCGATGATAAATTTTTCCAGCATTTACGGGATAAACTCAAGCTGCAAAAATATTCCGATTTTGGAACCGCCAAATCATAATACCTGAGTGTCGTGCGCAAAACATTCATATCAAATGTGGCATTATGCGCTACCAATACGGTTTCATCCAAAAACGGTCTTATCTCCGACCATAATTCTTCAAAATTCTTTGATTTTGCTACATCAGCCGAAGAAATTCCATGCACACGCTGGTTAAACGAATTCATGTAAGGAAAACAGGCAGGTTTTATCAACCAAGATTTTGTAAACGATATTTCACCGTTTTCAACAACTGAAATGCCAATTTCACAAGGGAAATTGGCATGAGCGGTTTCAAAATCTATAGCTGTGAAATTCATATCATATTTATATTCAATGACTTAATTGAATTAAAGAAATTTTGATATTATACATCAATCGACTGTATTTCAACCAATAATTCATCTTTTATAACATTCTGTCCCTGTTGAACTTTGATCTTTTGGATTACACCATTACACGAAGCTGTAATCTCATTTTGCATTTTCATAGCTTCGAGACATAAAATTGGTTCGCCCGCATTTACCAAATCCCCTTCGGCAAGAAAAATATCGACAATCTTTCCGGGCATTGGCGCTTTTATATTGTTATCGTCAGTTTTATTTGCATCAGAATTTATCATTCCACGGCGAATATACGAAAACAGTGATTCCAAACTGAATTTATATTCAACGCCATTAACCCTGATTATCACTTTATTCTGATCGCGCGAAACAAATTCGCAGTTGAAACGCTTATTGTTATAATCGAAAATATACTGAAAATCGTCCTGTTCAACGAAGTTAATTTCTTTTTCTTCGTTATTAATCACAGGGTTCGATTCCTTGGGAATGTAAATTTTATAGCGTTTTCCCTTTTCATTTAAAGCTATAAATAACCGGGATGCATCGCGTTTGTAAATATATGAAGTTGCCATTTATTTCAAAAATAATAAATTGATAATTAGTAAGTTAATCGCTTATTCAATACCCAAACATTTAGTCTGTCGGGTTTATATGCAGGAACATCCGATGATAACTGAAGATATTCAGAAGCATATAAAATACTTGCCGCTAATGCGCCAATTAGTTCATCTTCTTCGTTTTCAAGAATTTCGGGAGTAAAAACCTGATCGACCCAACGTGTTGTATATGTTGCATTTACAAAATCGGGATGTTGTAAAACTGCTTTATGAAACGGTACAGTGGTTTTAAGTCCAACTATGCTGAATTCGTTTAAAGCGGAAAGTGTTTTGCTGATAACATCCTTACGATCAAGACCTTTAACTATAATTTTAGCAATCATCGAGTCGAAATTGGGTGAGACAACTGAGCCGTTTTCTATTCCGGTTTCAATACGAGTATAATCATTTGCAGGGAAATGAATTTTGTCAATTAATCCTGTTTGCGGACTAAATCGATTTTGTGCATCTTCGGTGTTTATCCGGCATTCAATAGCCCAACCATCAATTTTAATATCTTCCTGTTTTAAAGTGAGTTGTTCGTCCATCGAAATACGGATTTGCCAGTCAACTAAATCAACTCCGGTAATCATTTCGGTTACAGGATGTTCAACCTGAATTCGGGTATTCATTTCCATGAAATAGAATTTTCCATCTTCATCGAGAATAAATTCAATTGTTCCCGCCGAATAATACCCTATTGACTTGGCAAATTTTACAGCCATCTCCCCCATTTCGGTTCTCATTTTTTCCGTAACACTTGCCGAAGGTGCTTCTTCAATTAGTTTTTGATGTTTGCGTTGCAATGAACATTCGCGCTCGCCCAAATGAATTACATTCCCAAATTTATCACCAAGAATCTGAAATTCAATATGTTTTGGATTCTGAATATATTTTTCGATAAATAAATCACCATTACCGAAAGCGGAAATTGCTTCATCGGTTGCCGATTTGAAGTTACGTTTCAGATGTTCGGGCTTTTCCACGATTCGCATACCACGTCCTCCTCCACCCGCTGCAGCTTTTAAAATAACCGGATAACCAATTTGCGCGGCATTTGCTTCGGCATCAACATCAGTTTTAACAGGACCATTACTTCCGGGAACAAGTGGCAATCCAGCTTTTATAGCCATTTCTTTTGCTATGGTTTTCAAGCCCATATTATAAATAAGCTCCGGCGATGGACCTACAAAACTTATATCATTTTCCTTGCAAAGTTGAGCAAAATCAGGATTTTCAGATAAGAATCCATAACCGGGATGAATCATATCAACTTTATGTTCAATAGCCAATTTCACAATAAGCTCTGCATCCAGAAAAACAGCTTTTTCATTTAATCCATCGCTTGCCGGAATTATTTCATCGGCATAATTCAGGTACAAAGCATCCGGATCTTTATCGCTTTTTAAAACTACGGCAATTAAACCAAGCTTGTGAGCCGCACGTATAATGCGAATGGCAATCTCGCTTCTGTTTGCTATCAGAATTCGTTTTTTCATTATTATTTTCTTTTATCAAATTTTTCAACCCTGTCAGGTGCAAGCACCCTGACAGGTTGATTTCGGTAAAAAACTGCATTTTCAAATTTCTTATTTTCCATTATCTACAACGGAATACTTCCGTGTTTTCGGGCAGGTTTAGAATATTGCTTGTTTGCCAGAATTTCAAACGAAGTGATAAGGATCTGTCTTGTATAAGAAGGATTTATAACTTCATCGATTAGTCCGAATTCTTCCGCTTTGTACGGATTTGCCACTTCTTCCTTATACTTTTCAATCAACTTTTTCTCTAATTCCTGTTTATTCTCAGCTTTTGCCAAATCGTGTTTATTTACAATTTTTATTGCTCCGGCTGGTCCCATAACCGCTATTTCGGCGGTTGGCCATGCAAAATTGAAATCGCCGCCTGTATTTTTACTGCTCATTACAATATAAGCGCCTCCATAAGCTTTGCGGGTAATTACTGTAATTTTCGGGACAGTAGCTTCGCAAAAAGCATAAAGTAATTTAGCGCCATTACGAATTATACCATTGTGTTCCTGCTCAATACCCGGAAGAAAACCCGGTACATCTTCTAAAATAAGCAATGGAATATTAAATGCATCGCAAAAACGCACAAATCTTGCTCCTTTTATACTTGCATTAATATCGAGCGTACCGGCCATAATTTTGGGTTGATTGGCAACAATTCCAATCGGTTTTCCATTCAAACGGGCAAATCCCACAATAATATTTTGCGCCCAACGTTCATGCACTTCGAAAAAAGTATCTTTATCTACTACAATATTGATAATTTCTTTCATGTCGTAAGGCTTATTCGGATCGTCGGGTACTAATTTGTTCAGATATTCCTGTCGCGATTTATAAAAATTTGTCTGATTAGAAACCGGTAAAGTTTCGTAATTGTTTGAAGGAATATATGAAAGTAATTTTCTGATTAGCAAAATAGTATGTTCTTCATCATCGGAAACAAAATGCGCAACGCCACTTTTCGAGGCGTGAATATTTCCTCCGCCAAGTCCTTCCATGTCAATTTCTTCGTTCAAAACTTCTTTAACTACATCGGGACCAGTTACAAACATATACGAAGTTTGATCCGTCATGAAGATAAAATCTGTAAGAGCAGGCGAATAAACAGCGCCACCGGCTGCCGGACCAAGAATTGCCGATATTTGAGGTATAATGCCCGAAGATTTTACATTGTTTTTGAAAATAGTAGCATAGGCCGATAAGCTTTTAACCCCTTCCTGAATACGCGCCCCACCCGAATCCATTAAACCTACGATTGGAGCGCCAAGCTTATGTGCCATTTCCTGTACTTTGGCTATTTTCATGCCGTGAGCATAACCAAGTGAACCTCCTAAAATACTGAAATCCTGCGCGTAAGCAAAAACACTTCGACCCTGAACTTTTCCATGTCCAACTACAACTCCATCGCCAAAATTATTTATTTTACTGCTTTGTGGTTTTTGCCAGGGCGACACAAAAGCATCGAATTCAAAAAAAGTTCCTTCATCGAATAAAACGTTAATGCGCTCGCGGGCAGTGAGTTTTCCTTTTAAATGTTGCTTCTGAGTGGCATTGTCTTCCATCTCACGCAATGCCTTAATTCTTTGTTCGTAAACCTGATTTTTATTCATTTTATTTACTGCTATTTTCTTTAGCTACTTTATAAACAATTTTCTTTAACATTTGTTCGGAAACAATTTTAGATAAAAAAACTGCACAAAAGTAATACAATTGTGCAGTAAATAAATAAATTCAGGGAAATATTTTAACAATTTGCAATGATTGCTAAGTAAAAATCCAGAGTAACCAAACAACTACAAGTAGTGAAGGTAACATATTCATTACACGTAACTTTTTAATTTCGAGTATATTAATTCCTAAACCAATTAAAAGAATTCCGCCAACACTGGTTAGACCCTGAATAATTGCAGGAGTAAAAAATGATGAAGCTACCAATGCCACAAGTGTTATTAATCCCTGAAAAATAAGCAGTGGAACAGAAGAAAATACTACTCCAATACCAAATGCGGAGGCAAGTAATAATGCTGAAAAGAAATCCATAAACGATTTTGTAAAGAGTAGTTCGTGGGAACCTCGAACACCTTCGTCAATAGCTCCCACTATTGTCATTGAGCCTATACAAAACAATAGAAATGCCGTAATTAATCCTTCCGAAAACTTTTCGTTGCCAATCCGGAGTTTTATTTTCAGAAACTCGCTGAAAATTTCAGTTTTTTTCTCCAGATTTATCCATTCTCCAATGAGCGAACCCAGCGCTATGCTTCCTACAACTATCAGAATATTGTCCATTTTTACAACCATAGTTATACCAATGGCAAGTGTAAAAAGTCCGACAGCCTGAAAATACATAGTCGTTATGCGTTCAGGCATGTTTCTTTTAAGAAATAATCCAATGGTTCCACCAAGGATAACCGCACCGGCATTTACTAAAGTTCCGAGCATAAATTAATTTGTTTGAGTTTTTGCATTAATGCAAAAGTAATCGATATTTGTTTATTGAAGTAATTTTTATTCACGAAAAAACAAAATTGAAATATAATATGTTTATTATGAGTAAAAAAGAAAATATAATTCATTTTTTTATGACAAAAGAAATACTTTTTCTATTGATGAGTTTGCCAGTTATTTTTTTCTCGTTCCGAAGTTTGATACGGCCTCACACACATGGTTTTGCAAGATTTTTTGGCTGGGAAATCATGATATGGATATTTCTTTCGGTAAGACCCTTTTGGTTCGATAAACCATTCACTATAATACAGGTTTTATCCTGGTTTTTGCTTGTTGTTTCTGCGTTTTTTGTTGTTAGTGGTGCTCTTAATTTGTTGATGAAAGGTAAACCTTCATCGCAACGTGATGAAAAACATTTATTTAACTTTGAAAAAACAACTGAGCTGGTTGAAACAGGAATTTTCAAATATATTCGTCATCCACTGTATGCTTCGCTCATTTATCTGAGCTGGGGAATGACTTTAAAAAATCCCACAACTATATTGATATGTTTGACTTTAGCAGCAACAATTTTATTTTACATTACTGCGAAAAAAGATGAAAAGGAATGCATTGAATATTTTGGAGAAAAATACGCCGATTATATGAAACACACCAAAATGTTTATTCCTTTTGTGTATTAAACTCAGTATTTTTTTAAGGTGTAACCTTATCAATACCTTCAACAGGAACAGTTAATTTTAAACTTCGCTTATTGGGGTTTAATATGTTATTTTTTAAAGCTTTAATCTTTAATTCCTTTACTCCTTCAACAAAGATATTTGCCATTTCCATAGCGCCTGCTTCCACAAAATGTGTATCGTCAACTCTGCCGTTTGGAACTAATTTCCAAACGCCCGGTTGAATATGCATAAATAGTTTTATCGATTCTTCAACGCCATATTTTTTAAGAATTTCCTCACTCTTTGTTTCCATATCAATTAACGGAACTTTCATTTCGGTTGCTACTCGGATAATTACATGCGGATAAACCGGATGTGTATCTATAAGATTTCCAATAGAATCGAATTTGCGCCGTGCAACTGGTGTACAAAGAATCGGATTTGCGCCTTTGGCTTTTACATCGCGCACAAACCGGCGGAAATTTTCTTCAAAATCGCGCAATGGAGTAAATGCTTTTTTGGTTTCTACTTCATCGTTGTGCGAAAATTGAATTACCACATAATCGCCTGCTGAAACTCTGTTGATAAGAAAATTCCATCTGCCTTCGGTAATAAATGTTTTGGTGCTGCGTCCGTTGCGTGCATGATTTTCAATCACAACTTTGTCGTTAAAAAAAGATGGTAAAACCATTCCCCAACCTCTTTCAGGATTATCTTCCGGCGAATTCTTATCAGCCATAGTTGAATCGCCCACAAGAAATAATTTTACAGGTTTTTTTCGTCCGGAACTCAACAAAAACAAAATAAAAACAATTCCAATTATAAAATATAACTTATTCATTTAAAATTCTTTATTAATTATATTATAAATTATTACTTCAGGCTCCCAATTATCAGAACCGGATAAGATATTTTTTACAGCCCATTCTTTAGCTTTCTCATCAGTTAACAGATGAGACCATTTTACCCGATTTGAAATATCAGCACCAGCTCCGGTATTTTTGTATTCACCATAAAAAGCGGTTATTTCGGCTTCGGGTTTGCTCCAGTTGTGCCAGCCCTGCGGATGAATAAACGCTCCCATTTCACATTCCATGAAAACTGTTTTCGCATAATTTCGCCATGGGCGACCAAGATACATTTTG
>CAYONE010000100.1:0-14071 GCA_964405245.1 uncultured Paludibacter sp. | reverse complement strand
TTTCAGGCTGCTTGTTTTACCCTTGGGGCTATGTTTTTGTGAACAAAGTGGCGGAGCGACGAAGACCGCTTTACCTATTCGGTTTAAACCTGCGTTGGCAGGATATAAAAAAAGCTAACATAATTTTGCCAGCTTTATTTATTAGATTCAATCTTAGTTATTTACGAAATAACCACATCCTCTTTTATACTCTCGCTAACATTTAAAGTTGGTAAGATAAAGCGATTGTAAGGAGTATTTTCAGTTTTAGCATGGAGAACACCACGGGCAGTTCCGATAGTGAGTACCAATAAATGAGTAGCAATCGCTTTGGGTAGGATTAATTCAGATTTTTCAGAATTATATATTGATTCCCATGATTCCGGTTTGATATCAAACAAACAACTTACTTCAATTGTAAGAAATACACCATTAGGAGACTTAAATCTATAATTCACCAAAACAGCAACTAATTTGTCGGAAACGACTGAACCAAAGCGATAGTTTGATTGAAGCTGAACTGCGTCAGATTCATTATAAGTATCTTCAATTATTGCAAACTGCTCTGTTTTTATAGCGTGCAGTTTGAATGAAATGTCATTTGCGCTCATTATGCTACGTTTTGTTGGTAACCCGCAGAATTCCATTCAATGGATTCTTTAGCTACACTTAGGGTTGTGAATTGTGGTGTAACTGACTTTATAAGATCTGCATCATAAGTCTGTGTATTTGAAAATACAACTTCAATAAGATTTATACCTAAAGCTGACTCAATCCTGCAAATTGTTTCAATTGTCATATTTTCTTTGCCTTGAAGAATTTTGTTTATGTATTGTGGGGTTACTCCCATATCTTTGGCTAAAGACACTTGAGAAACTTTATTCTCACGCATATGGCGAATTACTTTCAAAGCTATATCAAATGCTTTATCTTGCCATGCCTTGTTAGCGATACGTTCATTGGCATCTTTATGCCAACCTGAAGTTTTATTACTAACAAGTGCATCAAATTTTTCAGTATTTGCCTTCATAATTATAATGTTATTTCGTAGAGTGCATCATCAAAACTGTCACCATCTATAACACCGAGTTCTACTAAGTAGTTTTTAGTTTTTTCTAATTTCTTTAATTCATCACGCGTGGATTTGTGATCCTCCATTTTATTGGTAAGTTTAATTGCAGCGCCGGTAATAAGAAACCTGTTAGTATCAATCTTAATTGCATAGATACGTAGCCAGTCATATTTTGATTTTCCTTTGATTAACTCAGTAAAATGAATTATTCTATTGTCCAGCGGTTGAAAAAGTGATTCAATTTTTGTATTGTTTTCTGTCAATAACTCTTCAAACTTTAAAGCTTTCTGTCTAGTTATTTTTGCTGCATCCTCAATTGAAATTGCTCTCCAAAACTTATCTTTTAAATATGCTTGATTTTTATCAAAATAGTCATAAAGATATAAAGGATTTGACCAAAGTTCGAAGTTTCTTTCAAATTCATCGATATTTCCAATCTCTGCTTCCTCAAAAAAAGAACAAATCTCCTCATTCCAAACAATGGTATACGTTTTTGGATAAGATATAGCATATAAATGAGGTGCAAAGATAGGTATTATTTCCATAAAAATCAACTTATAGGTTTATTTTTTTGCTTTCAATTAAAAAATTACACATTATTATTAATTAAAACTCAAAATTATCAGACACTATTAATTTATTCATTAGTTCAATATAGAAATTTTCCGCAAAATCGTCCGTAGCAAAAACATGACTTTCATCTGTGTTTTTTACATTGCCATAGACATCATATTTCCATGAGAGAATTTCTTTGTATTTGTCTTTCTCAGGTTCAGCTATTAGCATCAAAATATAAATTATCCCTTTAAACGAATGCTCATTTTCGTTATATCTTGCCTTTAATTTTAGTTTATTGCCAAAGATTTCAAAGGTGTTTTTTTCTCTATCAATACTACTAATAGTACGATATTCTGAATTAAGCCCTTCGATATAATCGAAAAACTGTTTTTTAAGTTCGATAGCATGAGATTGTAACTTTTTGAGCCTTGTATTTAACCCGGCAATTTCATCGATATTATTTCTTCTATTCATACTAAATATTTTAAATTATTCACACACTTCGTATTGATTAAAAAGGTACTGTAAACTCATATTCAACTTTACTGCATCATGCGGAATGAGAATGTATTTCCAGGGTTTGCCATTTATTTGCTGATTGTATTCTGTGGCGTTGATACAATAATTCAATGCTGCTTTGGCTTTGGACTGTACTTGTTCGGTTTCTACATCGTCATTTCTCTTTGTTTCCACCATTGCGATATAGCCGGGTGTTTCGACAATGAAATCGGGTGTATAGTTTTTTGAAGGACGACCATAATAGATATTGAACTGTGATAAAGCTGGTTTTAACCACTTTATACAGTCATTGTCTTGTTCGAGAATGGTTGCAAAGTCTTTTTCTGTTTTACTGTCGAAGCTAACTTCTGTAAAATATGATTTTAAAAACCCAGTAAATACTTTGCTTCTTATCTGTGAAACAGGTTCGATATTTTCTTTATAATCATAAACTCTATCACCAACATTCTTTGAACTTGAAGGTTTTCTAATTTCCGAACATGGCTTAACGGTCATGATTGGTTTTTCGAAACCTTCGTGAATGATTTCGTGGTGCGCCATCATCTGCTGGTAAATCTGCTCGGCAATGAGCATTTTGAAATTCAGAATTACATTCACTACCTCTCTGTCGTCTGCCAGATAGGATTGGAAATGCAAAACTGATTGATTGGCCAATTTGTAGAGCATTTCTTTGTGGTCGTCGTAAAACAGTTCGGGCTTGTCAATTAGCACCGAAACTATGTGATTTTCAATAAAACGTTCTTTGTAACCCATACTACCCGCTGCAATGGTTCGTTGGTTACCAGACTGCAACTCACGGGTAATGATTTCTTCGGAGCCCGGTTGAAATTTCATTTTAGAAGTATCCAAATCGAAATCGTGGAAAATCAACTTTGTTTTACCCGAAGGAACGATTGAAAGGCGTGGAATGGGAATGGTATTATCAATAAAGTTTTGAGCAATGGCAACGTAACGCTCAACCGCCTCATGCACTTCATCTTTTGCAAACAGGTTGCCTTCCGATTGAAGTTTCTCTTCATACGCTTGCTTAAAGGTTTCGATATGTTCTACCGCCGTGATTGCTTCCTTGGTGAAACTCGTTGCTTTTGGGGCAATGGTATTGATAAAAGGCAGAATAAACTCGTCACGCTTTATGTTTATCAATTCCTTCTCTTTTTTCTCGCCTGTGAGTTGTTCGGCCTCTACTTTGCGCTGCTCCAATTGCTCTGCAAACTGGGATTTTGGAGTGATAATTTCCTTCTGCACTGTTTCGTCAGAGCCATCGAGCACGATAATGTGTTGCACCCGAATAATGGAGTCGGGTTTGTTGGCTTCGTCCACAATATCCTGAAACTTGTCGTGTTGTACAATAGTCAATGTATCTACACTATCATCACCGGTATGTTTGCCGTAAGGCAAACGAAGCCCACGACCCAAGGTTTGTTCGGTAAGTGTGCGTGAAGCTGAGGTACGAAGCGGAACAATGGTGTAAAGGTTGGTAACGTCCCAACCCTCTTTGAGCATGTTTACGTGAATAACAATTTCAATCCGATTTGCAGGGTCTTCCAAACTCAACAGCAATTCAATGTTTTCATCCTTTTCGCTACCCGACTGATTGGAGTGAATATCCATTACTTTGTCTTTGTAATAGCCATTAAAGAAATCATCCTGTTGGATCATTTCTTTAAGCTCCTTAGCATGGTTGGTATCGACCGCCACCACTAACATAAATGGTTTTACCTCCCGAACCTCCTTATCACGAGCATAGATAGCCAATTCGGCTTTTGTGCTTTCGTGAATACGAACACCGTCTAAAAGTTTTAAACGATCTAATGTAGTTGCGTCATATTGTGAAGGGTCGAAATCTTTACGGGTGGCAACGGCTGGTTTCTTTACAAAACCATCGGCAATGGCACTGGCAAGACTGTATTCGTACACCACATTTTTGAATTTCGTGTAACGAGTGCCGGATTGAGTTTGTGGCGTAGCCGTAAACTCAAGCCCAAGAATAGGGTCGAGTTCATTGATTACAGACATACCACGGTCGGCACGGTAGTGGTGCGATTCGTCCATCAGAATAACCAAATCGGGCAAGCCTGAAAGGTAATTGAAATAAGATTCACCCATGTATTCCGACAGGCGTTTAATTCGTGGAAGGTTTCCTCCACGCGTCTCAGAATTTATTTTTGAGATATTGAATACATTGATATTAATGGACTGGAACAGTTCATTTCCCGAAAACTGATTGTAGTTGTCGCCATTGATTATGCGTGGTGCATTTTGAGCAAAATCGGCAATACCCCTGAAAACATATTTAGGGTGAAGCGGATTGGAGAAATCCTCAATCAACTTGTTATAAATAGTGAGGTTTGGAGCTAATACGAAGAAATTCTTAATGCCGTATTCCAAATAAAGATAAGCGATACAAGCCCCCATCAAACGAGTTTTACCCACACCCGTAGCCAAAGCAAAGCAAAGCGAAGGGAAATTTCGCTCAAAATCTGTACAGGTTGGATATTCCCCTTTCACCCTGTCGAGCATATCGGACAGACTCAACACCCCTTTGTTTTTTTGAGGTTGCATGAGTTCGTACAGCTCTGCTAATATATTTAGAGACTCTTCTTGCGGAGCACGAAGACTGAGGCGGTTGCGTAAGTAGTTGGCGTTTTTGTTCATGGCTTATTCATTGATAGTTTGACTAAATAAGTCGGGCATATCGGTAGTGTGATTCGGTTTCTCTTTTGCTTTCGTCTTAGCAAGTTCCGGTTTTATGCGTTCGCCTACTTCCGGGCGAAGTTCATCGAGCGGACTATTGATAATGTTCAGACTATAGTCGCTATCCTGTTTGAACTCGCAGCGGTTGAGCAAAATACCCGGTATGCGACGAATATTGATATTGGGGTAAGCATTTTCGAGCCCCGATTCGTATTGTGTGCAACATACGAGCAGGCTCTCTTCGGCCAACAGATCTTCGGCAATGGCATCGAGAAACTCACGGGTTAGGTAGTGAGTAGTGGTAAAAATATAATCCTGTTCACTGGAATAACCTTGCTTCCAAAATTTAGCTATATCGGGTGCAAAAGTAAAGCCTTCGTGCTTAGCCATGGCGGCAGCCAACATTTGAGCATCGTAGTTTTCGTTGATTACTTTATTGCCAAATTTATCTACAGATAATAAGGGCGGTGCCAATGTGTAGAACTTAAAGCCACCGCCACCTTGCCAGTTTACCGCTTTACTGATACCGCCCTGCTCACCATCGACCACCGCTTTCAGGCGTGGATAACAGTGCGTTTTGGCATGTTCGCCCAATTCAATACCTATCCAACGACGACCCATTTTGTGGGCTACGGCTGCCGTGGTGCCTGAGCCAAGGAAAGAGTCAAGGACAATGTCACCCGGATTTGTAATTAATGAGAAACAACGGCGAATTAACTTCTCAGGTTTTTTGCCTTTTTTGAAAGTAACATTCCCTTCTTTTGCAATACCTTCCCAAGCAATATCTGACCAAATATCAGTTAATGGCATGGTAGCCTGTTTTTCATTATCAATTATTGAAATATTTTTTGAATAAAATGAAATTTGCTGACCATTCATTACATAAATATCATCAAATCCATTTCTATCAAGTTTTAATATCTGGTCTCTATTTTCCAAAGATTTATATTTTAATTCTACAACCTTTTGACCTGCTCCCGAATCACTAATTGCAGTGTACCTGCAAATTCTATCTGCATTGTCAATTATAAATTTATTATATTGCTTAATAATGTTTTCAGGATTGTTTGACCGCAGTGAAACTATTTCAGAAAATGCATTCGCAACACTCACAAATTTCCATTTATTGTATTCTTCATGATAATTTGAAATATACTTACTATAGGCGTAATCTGGTGTCCGTGATACTTTTATAGGATTTTCAACCAATTTACTTCTATTCTTTGCATAATACAAAATGTATTCAGACGCTACAAACATACCCGGATTTACTGTGCTAAAAGCAGAGGGAGAACGTGCATCAATAGTGATTTTATTCATAAAGTTTTCTCTACCGAAAATTTCATCTAAAATTACTTTGCAATAATCAGCCTCATTATCATCCAAATGAATAAATATAGCACCAGCAGCATCCAACAACCTATGCAATAATTTAATACGCTGAAACATCATGTTTAACCAAGTTGAATGTTCAATGCCATCATCATATCCAACTTCTTTTCCGTCGGCATCAATTCTTGAACCTGTATTATAAGGAGGGTCAATATAGATACATTTTACTTTTCCTGCAAAGTCCTGTTCGAGGGCTTTGAGGGCAAGGAGATTGTCGCCGTGGATAAGCATATTGTCTGAATCAGAATTTACAGGATTGGCAGAATTTACAGAATTACTGCCATAGCTGTATTCAGGGTTTTCAATCAGAATACGCGGTTCGAGCTTGGGTTCTTCGCCTTTGCCTATCCAGGTGAGTTCAAGTTTTTGGAGTGTATGTTTGTGGGTCATTGTTTTAGTTTTTACCTTTCAATTTGTCTTTTGCAATTTGCTTATCCAATGTTTTTACACGGCGTTCGAGTTTCTTGATATCCTCTTCGGCAGGCAGTTCTTCTGGCTTTATGCCACTTTTACCTAAAAGCCCTCTAACATCTGTGTTGTTTTTTACGTGTTCCTGTGTAATATTTCCCTCGCCTATAAGGTTATTTTTCTTTACATTAAAGTTGGTGATTTCTGTTGCTAATTGTTTGGCTGTAATGGTAATTGTGGGTAAAAAATCGGCTAGTGGACGGTTTTCAGCCACGCCCAGTTTACGTTTCATATCGCTTGTGTTGTGTCCTCCAAACAACGCCCAGTCACCTTTGCTTCTAATTCGGGCAAAGCCTGAATTATCCACACCACGTTCGTAGATATTTTTAGAAAGTTCGGTTTCTGTTGCTGCTAATTTCTCACGAGCGTGTAAACGCTCCATGAGCTGAATACGTTCTTCAAGAATCTCCTGTTTACGGGTTTGTATAGCAAAATAGCTTTGAGCAAAAGCAATTTGGTCTTTCTTTGGGTCGCCATTTTGAGCAATCAGGTAACAGGCATAACGAGTAAGCATGATATCATCTTGCTTACGCTCAGCACCAGAGCCAATCTTGACCATTTTGGTGATATCAACGAAATGGTCTGAAATGGCTTCACCAGTGTTTTCGCAACTTTCTTTGGCTTTGTTTATCGCATTTAAAAAGTTACGCCAATCGGCATAGCCCAACAATTCCTGAAGCTCACGTGCTAACCAATACTCAATACCATCCTGCTCATAAGCAGATTCTTCGAAAGATTTATTTAGTCGGGTGATAATTGTTTTTTCCATATTGTATATTTGAAAACAAAGTTTCTATTTCGTTTTTATTGTGAACAGGTCTAAAATATACGTCTAAAGTTCGTCTAACTGAAAATGAAGTTAGACGCGTTATTTTCCTGATATTGTATGTGTTATTAATTATCCGTCTAAAGTATTTCTCGAAAGTTCATCTTATTAATGTCTTAACTTTTCAAACAACTGTGTATGTATAATTGTATTATACAATTTTCCATTTGATAGAAAATATATCCTGTTTGTCAATATGTTGGCTTAGCCGATTCTCAATGTCAGTCAAAAGATCATCTTTTCTTCCATCAATTTCGTCTTGAGCGGCATAGAGCGTTTGGCGTTTTTCGCTACGCTTCTTTTCTAAATCTTTAATTGCCCGTTGCGCTTTTACCTTTGCTTCAAGGTTCATCATTTTCTTTGCTTCGGATTTTCGAAGTTTTATTTCTGCATCGAGGTCTTTAATTTCTTTTTCGAGACTGATTTTCATATCATCAGCCCATTGGTCGAGTTTATCCATTTCGTTGTCGAAGAAATCCCGGTTTCTCAGTGCGTTTTCGTTCAAAATAACTTGCTCCTGAAGGGCTATCACTTCATTCAATTTATCCGAAACCGAAGTAGTGATATCTGTAGTGGAATTAACTGTTGCCAATAATGAAAAGAAGCGTTCAGCGGTCTCTTTCTCAATCACCTCGTTTGAATCAGTGATACAAGCTAAAAGCAAATAGTCCTCCAATTCAAAAGAATTGATTGATAGGGATTGAACCTGCAACCACCCGGATTGTCCTTTCAACTTTTCGAGCAAGGTGATTTTTACAGGCGTATTGGAATAATCGAAAACCAATTCTGCCACCGGTGTTTCTTTTGTTTTACAGGTATGTAAAATCTGCTGTGCCAGTTTATGTCCAACACGGTAGATATTGGTATCCTCGGGGATAAAAATCTCCGATTTCCGTTTCCCCTCCTGCGCTTTAAGAATCATGTATGGTCCAGCATGAATATTCTCTTCGGGGAACGGATTTTTTTTCAGTGTAAACGAGTAATCGTTATCACCAAAAACCGCATAGTCCTTTAAAAAATACTGTGTGGTTTTCCATAACTTTTGTTCAAAAACATTCAGGTATGATTTAGAGTTCTCGAAATCAATTTTGAGTTTTTCCTTTACTTCTTCATCGAATTTCTCCAATAATGTAGAACGAACGTTCTTCATCTTCTCATCGATTGCTGATTTTAATTCGATTTGCAAGTCATCGAAAGCCTTTTGAATCTCGTCTGTTGTACGGCAATCGTTGTATATCTGAGCAATCCGTTTTTCGAAATCCACCCCGTTACCAATAGCGCCAAGCACGTCATCACTCGCTCCAAAAACGCCATCGAATAACCGGAATTTTTCATCCAATAACTCATACACCCGTATATCAGCTGCATTTTTTTTGTTCAGAAAATTTACTACTACCACATCAAACTTCTGACCGTAACGGTGACATCGACCTATACGCTGTTCAATGCGCTGCGGATTCCAAGGCAAATCGTAATTTACCAATAATGAACAGAATTGCAGGTTCACACCTTCTGCAGCAGCTTCTGTTGCGATCATAATGGTTGCTTCATTTCGGAAATAATCAACCAATGCAGCACGTTTGTCGGCAGTAGGAGAACCAGTAACACGGTCGGAATCTTTGTGCTCTCTCAGCCATTCTTTGTAAATACTGTTTGAAACAGGGTCGTTGTTCACTCCATTGAAGAGTACCACATTGTATCCTTGAGCTGTAAGTATATTATTTAAATAATCCTGAGTACGTCTGGACTCGGTAAATATCAACGCTTTTTCGTTAGCTCCTAACTGACGAAGTTGTTCAAATGCTTTTACAAGAGCTGTGAACAAGTGATTTGCCTTTGAATTTACGCGAATGACTTGTGCTAAATTTCTGAATTTCTTAAGGTCTTCAATTTCCACTTTGATAGCTTCGATATCCTCTGGAGTTAATACAGGTTCAGCAACAATATCCTCTTCCTCGTCATTTAACCATTCATCCTGAATTTCTTCCAATGTTTCAAAATCAATTTCAACTTCTTCGACAACATCTGATTCGTTTTTGGCTAAGAGTAACTCTAACCTCACTATTAATGAGTTCAAAGTTCCGTAAATTGCAAAAGTAGAGGAAGCAAGCAATTTTCTCAGAATTAAAGTCATCAACTGCCTTTGACTATTTGGTAGTGCATAGAGTTTCGGACGTTGCAGATATTCTGAAACCCAAAGATAAAGCTGGTGTTCCTGTTCGGACGGATAAAATTCTTCCCTTATCGCTTTACGCTCAGTATAATTGATATATTCGAGAACCTGTCGCCGGAGCGTTCTTTTACATATTGGTTGTAGCCGGTTTTTCAATTCCGAAAAATCCTCATCGTCCAACTGGTGACTATATCTGCTTTTAAAACTCTTCAAATCGCCAAACACATAATCATCAATGATACTAACGAGTCCATACAATTCAAGTACTGAATTTTGTAAAGGGGTTGCGGTTAGCAAGACTTTTTTTCTGTCCCAGAGAGCTTCCTTTAATATGTTCCCAATTTTATTTGAAGGCTTGTAAACATTACGCAACCGGTGAGCTTCGTCAATGATAACCAAATCCCAAGCCGTATTTTTGAGATAGGGAGCTTTTGAACTTGCAAACTGATAAGAGCAAATTACAATGGAATCCCTGCAATCGAATGGGTTGAAATTACCATCTTTAACAGTCTGATTGAAAGACTTTGCTTCTAAAATGGTAGAAGGAAGAAAGAATTTATCAAGTAATTCCTGATTCCATTGTTTACGAAGGTTCGCCGGGCAAATAATCAACAATTTTCTTTTTCTTTCAGCCCATTGTTGAGACAGGATAATACCTGCTTCAATTGTTTTACCCAATCCAACTTCATCGGCTAAAACTGCGCCGTTTGAAAGTGGGGATTGAAATGCAAATAATGCAGCTTCGACCTGGTGAGGGTTTAAATCAACCTGTGCATCCTGTAGTGAAGCAGTTAGTTTTCCGATATCATTGGCAGGTAACTGACGTGTCAGCTCATGTGCGAAGTATTTTGCGTGATAAGGGGTTAACTGCATAAAAAGGGATTGACTAATAGTGTAAAATCGTAAAACTGCAAAGTTATAAAAAATTGTTCGTTTTTAAGGGGATTTATACTTCCTGAAGATCAAGTTTTTCTACAAGTATTTTAAGTGATTTATTTTTATTAATCATGCATTGAAGTTTAGGACTAAAACGATCAGGAGTTTGGGGTATAACTCTATATGTTTCTAGTCGTTTGCCTTTAAGCTGATAAATGATAAAGTCAGCCACATCAAGACCATTTTCTTTGGCTTCGGGAGTGGCAATGTTTTCCAAAAGGTTAGAAATTGAAATAGTGCAGTTACAATGTTTCTGTATTTCTTTGGCTTTCTCAGCCCACTTGTAATAAGCGTTTAAGTCCGGGTAAAGAATGATATTCCGACCTCTCAGAACCTGACATTTTTCAATGGTCAGATTGCCAATTCCTCCAGTGGCGAGCCAGACTTGCTCCGGGAAGATAGCTGCTGAAATAAGAGCTGATTTCTCGCTTTCGACAATACAAACAATAGCTTCGGGGTGTAAACCGAGCAGGTGCTCTCCGAAGAAACATTGTTGAAGATTATAATCTTCGGGCAATGTGCCTGACTTTTTGAGTTTATTATGTACCCAATCAATTGCACCCGATTCATGCTTCATACGTTTGCCTGTAAGGGGATCGTATTGCATGATTTTACCTGTACGTACTTTGCCTTTAGTGTCGATTTGCCAATAGATAATTTCTTTGTTTTTAGTTGCTCCAATGGCGTATTTATCGCCAATGGAGCGGATCTGTTCTGTAGTGAGGAACTCACAAAGAAAGCGTACAAAGTTACTTTGGTAGCTGGCGGAGCGTTCGACATAGGAGAATGGCACCTCACCCGACCTCTCCCTAACCCTCTCCAAAGGTGAGGGAGAAAGCCCCTCCCGACCTCCCCAAAAGGGAGGAGAAAAAGTGGGATTATCAATAAAGTATTGTTTTGGGGTGTAATGATAGCCACATTTAGATTCACGGTTGCACTTGCCAACTTTCGAGTTTATATGTTCGTTAGTTTCTCCATTTATGTAAAGCGTAAAGCTCTCTTTTGCACCGCAAGCGGGGCAGGTATGGCGAGTAGCTTTGCCTTTATAGGGTTGAAGATATGGAGGTTTGAACATTTCAACTGTTTGTTTTGGTAACAGGTAGTAACATTGGTAACAGGTGTTACTATTGTTACTACTTGTTACTATGGTTGTTTTTTCTGCGTGTGCTTATTGACTAAACGTGTTATCTTGACTTTAAAACTGTTGAATTTTGATTCGTCTGTACAAAGTCTTTTGGCAATAGCATAAGAGCTTAGTTCCGGTTCGGATTTAATCAACTCAACAACCTGATTTTCGAGAGCGTCTTTATCCTTGTCACTGAAAACTTTGAGGTGTGTTGATTCCCTTCCAAAATTCAGGAACTCAAACAACAGGAAATTATGAGGTTTGAAAATCTGGCACTCAATTATATTATCGGCATCATAAATATGCTCGGTGTTTCGAGCTTTAATCATTTTCAGATAACGAATAGATTTGTCCGTAAAACTTTCACCAATTGCAAAGCAACTATCACAGAAATTGATAAGCATTTTACTGCCCTGAAGGTCGTTTCGGGTAAGCTGTTTTGATAAATCCCGTTTGGGCGTATGCGCCAATATGAGCAACGACAAATTGTATTTGTTCTTGAGCGTTTTCAGTTGCTTCATTAATGGCAAAGCGTTTTTTGCTTTCTCGTTTTCAGCACTTAAATAGGTGAGATTATCAACAATTAGAATTTTGGCACCCGTTTCAATGATTGAGTGTTCAATGGATTTATTCAGGTAATCTTCAAAAGTTGAACCGTCCGGAACTTCGCTATCCGGATTTATTTCAATGCGAAATAAATTGTCGGAAAACTGATAGGGATTTTGATAATCTTTGGAGTAACGATTTTGAAACTGCTTGTCAGTTAATTCAAAATCGAAGTATAATACTTTTTGAGCTTCGGCTTCTAATTTAAAAGCAGGTATTGGTTCGCCCCGTGAAATACTGTTGGCAATTTGAACGGCAAGAATGGATTTTCCTAAATTGGTATCAGCAAATAAAATACATACTTCGCCCTCGTACCAAAATTCACTGAAAAGCATTTTGGGAATTGGACGGGCTTCAGCCTGTTCAATCCAATTGTTTGCAGGCATAAGCGTAAACAGCCCTATACCGGATTGAGGAATAGAGGTGGCATTTTCCTCGAAACTCTTTGTAATAGATTGAATTTCTGATTGCAGAGCAGAAATGAAATCGGTATTTTTGTGCTGGTTGCTATTAATTGGCTCGGTGGACTTGGCGAAGTCTGCCGGGCCATTCTCTTTTAAGGTCATAAGCGTTTAAACTGATTGTTTGTGGTGTTTCTCCAAAAGTTCCCTAATATCAGAAAGCCGATAGTAAATTTTCGAACCTATTTGACTGTAGCCAATAATACCCTTGTCGCGCCAGGATTGGGCAGTTTTACCACTTATCCCCATCAGTTCCATAAATTTTGGATTATCTAAAAACTGGTCGTTAGGAAACTGTTTATTGAATATCAGTTTTGCTTCTATCAAATCAAGTTTCTTTTGAATACGCTCGTACTGTTCTTTGAAAAATTCATCGTAATGTATCATTCTTCCTCCTACTTATTTTGATTCAATGTAGTGTGATTCCATAAACTTTTCGAGGTCGGCTCTTTTTACAAAAATTTTTGACCCGATTTGAGAAAAGGGAATTAAACGTTTATCCCGGTAAGTTTGCCATGTTTTTTGGCTAATGCCAAGTAGCTTTGGGATTTTTACTGATTCAATCCATTGGGAGTTGATTTCCTGTTCGCTTTTATCCCGAAGGATATTTTCGAGGGTTTCCATTTTCTCTTCCATTTTGTTGAGGAAGCTCTGTGGAACGACTGCCATTTGTAGGCTGGTTTCATTTGTTTGCATACGAATTCTATTTTAATTATTTATTGTTTGTTTCGTTTAATGCAAGCAAAGGTAATGTGGAGTAAAAAATTAAAGTGCAGCCTTTTGTGGAATAGAATTTGAAAATAAAAAACCCTATTTAATTCCAATTTTGGAATTAAATAGGGTAAAAAAATAATTGAATTTTATTCCACTTATGGAAGGCGTGTGCTATAAGTACCAATTAAACATAATGTAAGGAGCTTTTAAATCAACATCTTGATTTTTATAACCTTTTTCTTTAAGGTGATTTATGGTCTGAACGGCATAGTCACTCCAGAAATTCATGGTGTACGCTAATTGATATTTTTGCGCATTCGCATTTTTCTCTTTTTTCTTATAAATATCGAAGTTTTTCAATATTGCCTTAATGTAACTTTCGGGCTTTGAAGTAATTATATAGCCTTCTAATAAATTGAAAAAAGATAAATATTCGAATATCAAAATACAGTCTTTATTTTTTAATGGATAATTTGAAAAATTAGGATATTTGTCCTGATTTAAGAAACTTTTAAATCTTAATAAGAAAGATAGTTTTTCTACAAGC
>CAYONE010000099.1:12136-14940 GCA_964405245.1 uncultured Paludibacter sp. | reverse complement strand
AAAATTCTACCTGTCAGGCGCAAGCACTCTGACAGGTTTTTTATATAAAATTTCAAATTCTTAATTTCTTAGACTCAGCCTTTTAATTTCTCTTTTAATTTCTACATCCTCAACCCCACATTATACTCAATTTTCCCATCTTCTTTTGCTTTTTGGAGCATGCGGTAAAGTTGTTTATCTATGTTTATTCTATATTGACGGGAGAAAAGACTTATTTTATTATTTGTAAAATTATCAGTTATATTGAAAAAAACATTGATGTTTCCTTTATTTTTCAGCATATTTTCAGAGAGAGAATAAGCTAAATCCTCATCGAGTTCGTGCAAAGGAATTGAAATAATCAGACGGTCGATAAGTTTGTTTCGCACTTCGTTAAGCATTTCAATTTTCATAATTTTCAAAGTAAGTTCTTTTGGCTTATCGTTATTTTGGTTTTGATTTTGGTAACGATAATCCGAACCTCTTTCAATCACCTGCGCATGAATAAAAAGATACAAATCCTTTATCATAAATTTACCGAAGTCAACATAAGCAGGTCCGAAAAGTGCAAACTCGAATGCTCCTGCATAATCTTCAAGCGTAAAAACTCCATAAGGATTTCCTGCTTTAGACGTTCCATGCCGAACTGCAGTTACCATTCCTCCAATACGCAAAGCCCTTCCCTGAAGCGCTTCAAGGTTTTTCAGTTCGGTAGTTGTGGCATTGCAAATGTTGTTTATTTCGAATGCAAATTCATCAAGAGGATGCGCCGATAGATACATGCCGATTAATTCTCGTTCGCGGTTCAATTTTTCGAGCGGTGACCATTCCGGCACATAAGGTATTTCAGGTTTAAGAATTTCCACTTCTGCCATATCGCCAAACAGCGAGTTTTTCGACATTGAAGCATCGGTCTGATATTTATTGCCATAGCGCATTATGGTTTCGAGCACCGGTTCACCTTTGCTGTTTTCGGTAAACAATTGTTCTCGCTTAATATCAGTGAAAGCATCGAAAGCGCCGCAAAGTGCCAAACTTTCAACTGTTCGTTTATTGCAGGCAGTAAGATTTACTCGTTCGATAAAGTCGAAAAACGACTTGAATTTTCCATTTTGATTGCGTTCGGCTATGATTGACAGAACCGCAGCTTCGCCAACACCTTTAACACCGGCAAGTCCGAAACGGATATTTCCATCTTTATTTACAGTAAATGTAAGGTCACTTTCGTTTACATCGGGTTCTAAAACATTTATCCCCATCGCCTTGCATTCGTCCATAAATTTACCAACCTCCGAAATGTCGTCCTTGTTCCGGCTTAAGTTGGCAGCCATAAACTCAGCAGGATAATGTGCCTTTAGATATGCTGTTTGATAAGCAATCCACGAATAACAGGTAGCGTGTGATTTATTGAATGCATATTTCGCGAATTCAGCCCAGTCGTCCCAAATCTTTTTAATTTTTTCATCCGGACCATATCCGTTTTTGCGGCAGCCATCCATGAATTTTTGTTCGAGGGCAGCCATTTTATCCACTAATTTTTTTCCCATGGCTTTACGCAGCTCATCGGACTGACCGCGTGTAAAGCCAGCTAAATCGCGGCTCAAAAGCATGACCTGCTCCTGATAAACGGTGATTCCATACGTGTCTTTCAAACGTTTTTCCATTACGTGAAACGGATATTCAATTTTTTCGCGCCCATGTTTGCGGTTTACGAATTGAGGGATATACTGCATTGGTCCCGGTCGATACAATGCATTCATGGCTATGAGGTCTTCGAACTGTGTGGGTTGCAGGGCTTGAAGGTGTTTCTGCATTCCGGCAGATTCAAACTGGAATGTTCCTACTGTATTTCCATTACTGAAGAGTTTGTAAGTCTTTTTATCATCAATAGGAATGGTATCAATATCCAAATCAATACCTTTTGATTTTTTGATATTTTCAACCGCCTCTTTCATTATCGAGAGGGTTTTTAGCCCAAGGAAGTCCATTTTAATCAATCCAACTTCTTCAATAACCGAACCTTCATATTGCGTAACAAGCATGTCGGTGCCTGTTTCTTTGTCGGGAGCAGTGCTTAATGGTACAAAGTTGGTAAGTTCATCAGCGCCAATAATCACACCGCAGGCATGAACTCCGGTTTGGCGTACAGTGCCCTCAAGCATTTCGGCATATTTCAGCGTACTCGAAAGATTCTGATCTGTCGAATTGCGCGCCATTTGTAATTCGGGAACATATTTCAGGCAGTTTTTTATGTTTACTTTTGGCGCGTTGCCATTTTTGTCTTCCGGAAATTTATCGGGAATAAGTTTCGTGAGTCGCTCAGCTTCCTGAAGTGGCAATCGCTGCACGCGTGCCACATCTTTAATTGATGATTTGGTAGCCATTGTGCCATAAGTAATAATGTGCGCTACTTTTTCAGCTCCATATTTTTCAGTTACCCATCGAAGCACCATTCCGCGTCCATCATCATCGAAATCAATATCGATATCGGGCATCGAAATACGATCGGGATTCAGGAAACGCTCAAAAAGCAAATCGTATTTCATTGGGTCAATATCTGTAATGCCGAGGCAATACGCTACAACAGATCCGGCGGCAGAACCACGCCCGGGTCCTACCCAAACTCCCATTTTTCGGGCTTCTTTTATAAAATCCTGAACAATAAGAAAATATCCGGGGAAACCCATGTTTTTCATAACGCCCAGCTCAAAGTCTATGCGTTCCTTTTTTTCATCGTCCAATCCATCGCCATAACGTTTTTCCGCGCCTTCATAGGTGAGTTTTGTAAGAAAATCGGCTTCGAGTTTTACACGCAGGGCTTTTTC
>CAYONE010000099.1:0-12036 GCA_964405245.1 uncultured Paludibacter sp. | reverse complement strand
GGGTCATCCAAATCTTTGCCGGTACTAAGGCAAATCAACCTTTCGTGCCCTTCGCCATGCTCTTCTTCAACGAAATGCACATCGTTGGTTGCCACGAGTTTTGTATTTGTCTTACGGGCAAGTTTTATCAAATCTTCGTTTTGGCGTACCTGTTTTTCGTAAGTTCCGTAGTCGGCGTTAGGTTTGTCGGTTTTGTGGCGCTGAAGTTCCAGATAAAAATCGTCGCCAAAAACCCTTTTATACCAAAGAACAGATTCTTCTGCCGCTTTTAAATCACCTAATTCTACTTTTTTGTGAATTTCGCCACCCAAACAAGCTGACGATGCAATTAAACCTTCGCTGTATTTTTCTAAAATTTCGTGGTCGATGCGCGGACGATAATAAAATCCTTCCATCCACCCTAATGACACAAGTTTGCAAAGATTTTGGTATCCTTTTTTGTTTTTTGCCAGCAAAACCAAATGATAACCGCTGCGGTCTTCCTGCGATTCTTTCAATTTTCTGCCGCGACGTGCTACATAAGCTTCGCAACCTATAATTGGTTTGAAAAGTTTAGATTTTGCCTTTTCAAGTTCCTCTTCGGTAGTCTTTCGTTCTTCTTCGGTAATTTCAGGTTGCTTCAATTTTCCCTCAAGAGCTTTGATTTCATCTTTATATTTGCTGTTCTTCTTTTTTATATAGTTAAAGAATTCCTTTACCCCGAACATATTTCCGTGGTCGGTTAGGGCGATGGAATTCATACCGGTATTGGAAGCTTTTTCTACTAAATCCTGGATGGTTGACATACCATCGAGTATGGAGTAATGGGAGTGAACGTGAATGTGAACGAAAGAACTCATATATGTATAGGTTTGAATGTTAGATATTTATGTTTGTGGATAAATACCAAAAAGCGAACCTTAAAGATAGAAAAATTTCGTCAATAAAAGGAATGAAGAAAGGATGAAGTAATTGAATTAAATGAAATTTCTCTTCTTTTTAAAAAGGAATATTCTTGAAATTAGAGAGATAAAGCGTGTGATTTTTTTTTCAACAATATTGAAATTGTCAAAAAAAGTTCTGAGCCCCTAACCCACTAAAGGGGGAACGTTGGAGCAACGATTAATATTTGAGAGATGATATTTAGTTGTTCTTCTGTAAAAATTAATATTTTCTACTTTCCTGTTTTCTGAAAACGCAAAATTCAGCACTTCATGGTTCGCGGAGTTATTAAAAATTCTGCTTTCAAAAGTTGTAAACTTTACAACTTTTGAAAGCAGAATTTTTTCGGTATTTGAAATCCTGAGAAAATTTTAATTCACTTCTTTTATTTTTATAAATTCAAGTCAGAAATCAATTTATGTAAATTTCACTCCAGTAATTTCTTCTGAAAACTGCCAGAGTTTTGCTGCGATTTCTTTGTTTTGAGCAAGTTCAGATGCTTTTACTAAAACAGGGTACCCTTTCATTTCTCTGCGACCAGCAGGTCCGTAATATTCACCTCCATGCGCATGAATATCAACAGATGCTCTGATTTGAGGTAATGCGCCCATAAGCGGAGTTTGTACAAAAAAATCGAAAAACGGACGAAGGATTTTCTGAATTTTATTGCCTCCAATGTGGCTGAAAAGATTGGTGCCCGAAACTCCGGGATGTGCTGCCAAAGCTGATGCAGACAGATTATTTTTCTCGAAGAATCGCTGTAATTCAAAAGTAAAAAGCAGGTTTTCGAGTTTTGAGCGTCCGTAAGCTTTCCATGCCGAATAATCCTTTCCATCGTTATAAAGAAGATTTTCGAAATCCATTTCGCCAAATCTGTGCGCCATGCTACTCACATTCACAACGCGGGCGTTTGATGTTGCTTTAAGTGTTTCAAGCAATAAACCGGTAAGTGCAAAATGTCCGAAATGATTGGTTGCCTGCTGGCTTTCGATACCATCCTCAGTAAGTTTGTAAGGTACGCGCATTATACCCGCATTGTTCAGTAAAACATGCAATTGATTATACTTGCTTTTAAATGCGGCAGCAAAAGCATGAATTGACTTTAGACTCATCAAATCGAGTTGCATCACTTCGATTTTTGCATTTTTACAATGATGTAAAATGTGTTTTCGTGCGTGTTCGCCTTTGTGTATGTTGCGGCAGGTCATAATTACCTTCGCTCCTTTTTCTGCAAAAGCCTTCACCGATTCATATCCTAAACCACTGTTTCCTCCTGTTACAATTATAATTTTCCCTTCGAGAGATGGAATATCATCCTTAGTCCAAATTCCTTTTTTTGACATTATTCTACCTTAAATTTTCAATGTTGCAATCTTAATATTTTTTCAATTTCAATCACAGTTTTAGCTGATTCCTCATTTTCAATTATAATACCCGATAAATTGTAAAAAGGCTCACGTTTTTTTAATTGTTCTGCTATATGATTTTCAAGCTCCACATCGATTAAACTGGCTATAAGAGGTCTTGTTCCATCATTATCTTCACTAAGTCGTTCGGCAAGTTGCGATACGCTGAGTTTCAGATAAACAGATATGCCGTTTTTGTTGATAAATTCCATATTATCGAAAAAACATGGTACGCCACCTCCGGTTGAAATAATGGTATTCTGAAATTTTGCAACTTCATGCAGACAATTACGCTCAATTTCGCGAAAAACTGTTTCGCCATTTAACGCAAAAATATCAGCAATTGTTCGCTCCTGTTTTTGCTCAATATATTTATCCAAATCGATAAACTGATACTGTAAAGCATCCGCAAGTAATTTTCCGACTGTAGTTTTACCTGAACCCATATAACCTGTGAGAAAAACCGGTTTCATTTTGTATGATAATTTTATTGTTATGAATAATTAGTTTGGGTTATCAAATATATGAAAATGAGAAACTGTGAATTTTTTGTTTCATATTTACATAAAAAAGCATTGCAAAAATACGCATAATAACTATATAAGGCTAAATAATTAACAAATTGAAACGTAAATCGGGAAAAACATATATTCCTGATTCAAAGCGATTGAACCAAATAAAATACAGTATCTTTGTATTTAGTTTTACAATAAAATAAGCATTTTGGAAAGAGAAAAATCGGTATTATTGATATTTACCGGCGGCACTATAAGTATGTCCGAAGATCCGTCCACAGGCGCTCTACGACCAATAAATTTCGAACGTCTTCGAGAGTTTCTACCTGAACTGAAAAATACAGGCATTAAAATTAGTAATGTGCCATTTTTACCGCTTATCGATTCTTCGGATGTTGACCCGGAACATTGGGAAAGAATTGCAAAAATCATATTTGATAATTACAATCAATTTGATGGATTTGTAGTATTGCACGGAACTGATACAATGGCTTATACAGCTTCTGCATTGAGTTTTATGCTCGAAAATTTATCCAAACCGGTGGTTTTTACAGGTGCACAGTTGCCTGTAGGGCAATTACGATCGGATGCAAAAGAAAATTTACTCACAGCTATTGAAATTGCTTCGGCGTATGAAAACGGTGTAGCAATAGTACCGGAAGTTTGTATATTTTTTGAAGATATGCTTTTCAGAGGCAATCGCACCACTAAAAAAAATGCAGAACATTTTAATGCTTTCAATTCATATAATTATCCAGCGTTGGCAAAAGCCGGGGTACATATAAAATTTTACCGGAATTATATCCATTATCCCGATGCGGGTAAGGTACTTAATCTCAATACTAAAACCGACCGAAATGTGGCAATTCTGAAGCTTTTTCCGGGAATTACATCACAAACAGTTTCAGCAATACTCAATATTGATGGTTTAAGAGCAGTAATTCTCGAATCGTTTGGCGCGGGAAATGCTCCCCGTAAAAAGTGGTTTTTCGATGAACTAATGAAAGCATCTGATAAGGGAATTATTGTAGTGAACCGCACGCAATGCAGTACAGGAAGTGTGGAAATGGGACGCTATGAAACTAGTCTTAACTTAATGAATTCAGGCGTGATAAGTGGTTTCGATATTACTACTGAAGCTTTGGTGGCAAAACTTATGTATTTACTTGGTAAGTATGATAACAATGAAACTGTAAAAATTAATCTCACTAAAAGTATTTGTGGTGAAATGACAATTAATTGAGCTTTTTGTTTTTAGGTTTCAAGGTTTTAAATTCTTATGTAAGATAATTTTATATCCAAAATTAAAAATTGGATATTGATAATATTTACTCTCCACTCTCAATATTTAGTGTTTTAAATATTTAGCGGATTCATTTTTCCCCAATTCATTAAATCGATAACTTATTTATAGAAATAATACATTTAAGCCGTGATTAATCATTATTTTTGCAAAAGTATGATATAAATATCAGTTTTAAAAATGATTAAAATAAAGAATATACACAAGAGTTTTGACGCGCTTGAAGTGCTGAAAGGAGTAAATCTTGAAGTAAACAAAGGAGAAATAGTTTCGATAGTAGGGCCTAGCGGTGCGGGTAAAACCACATTGTTGCAAATAATTGGTACTATTGATAAAGCCGATACAGGAGAAATTATTGTTGATAATGTAAATGTGCGCAATTTAAACCAAAAGCAACTTGCTGCTTTTCGCAACCGGCATATTGGTTTTGTTTTTCAGCTGCATCAGTTATTGCCTGAGTTTACATCCCTCGAAAATGTGATGATTCCCGGGCTTATAGGCGGAAATGATAAACGCGAAACCAGAAAATATGCGGCAGAATTGCTTAACTATCTCGGACTTTCCGAAAGACTTGAGCATAAACCATCGGAGCTTTCGGGTGGCGAAAAACAACGTGTGGCTGTTGCCCGCGCGTTGATTAATCGACCATCACTGATTCTTGCCGATGAACCTTCGGGTAGTCTCGACTCAAAAAATAAGGAAGAATTGCACCGCTTGCTGTTCAGTCTGCGCGAAAAATTTGATCTTACGCAGGTAATTGTTACACACGATAAGGAATTGGCAACACTGACAGATAGAATAATTGAAATGCGTGATGGAAAGATTTTGTGAAATGCGTTTTGTGTTTCGCGTTTCACGTTCTGTGTTTCGCGTTCAGTATTTTATGTTTTAATCAAAACTTATTTTCTATGTTTCTTAATTTCAATTCCATAAGCCAAAAATGAGAAGAGTCAATTCCATTATAATCGTTTTTTTTACAATTATTTTAGCTTTACAGGCACAAAATCGGGAACAGCGCGTTAGAGAAAATATCCCTTTGGATTCAATTCGTCTGAGCGATCCGTGTATCCTTGCAGATGCAAAAACCATGATGTATTATATGACAGGTACTGGCGGAATGCTTTGGAAAAGTAAAGATTTGAAATTGTGGACAGGTCCGTTTCGGGTAGCTAAAACCGATCCGCAATCGTGGATGGGACCGAACCCGATGATTTGGGCAGCTGAATTGCACGAGTACAATGGAAAGTATTACTATTTTGCTACATTTACCAACCGTGATGTGAAAATTGACACGGTTCGGGGAAATGTAATTGATCGACGTGCCTGCCATGTGTTGGTGAGTGAGAATCCCGCAGGACCATATTTGCCAATGTCTGACTCCGAATATCTTCCTGCAAATATGCCCACTCTCGATGGTACATTGTGGGTGGAAGATGGTAAACCATATATGATTTTTTGTTACGAATGGCTGCAAAACTGGAATGGAACAATGGAGAAAATTGAACTGAAACCAGATTTAAGTGGCTCGGTGGTCGAGATGAAGCTGCTGTTCCGTGCAAGTGATTCGCCATGGAGCAAAGAACGCGATGAGCAAGGAAATATTATTTTCAACAAAGTTACTGATGGCCCCTGGCTTTTCCGTACTAAAACCGGCAGACTTGGTATGATTTGGACAAGCTGGGTGTACGATGTTTATACACAAGGCGTGGCATATTCCGAAAGCGGAAAACTTGCAGGACCCTGGATTCACGAACCTGAACCGATAACTCCACCTAACTTCGGGCATGGCATGTTATTTCGAACTTTCGATGGAAAATTACTTATGTCGGTACACAGTCATAAAAACATCAACGGACGTTATCATCGAGTGCCGCATTTGTTCGAAATGGATGATTCGGGAGATAAATTGGTAACTCTGAAACGTTTAATTCCCTGAAATAATCGAATAAATGAACTGTATTAACCTTAAGAAAAAGGTTTAAGTATTTAAAATAAAAAATCACTATTATCAAAGTGATAATGGTGATTTTTTTGTACCTCCGCCGGGAATCGAACCCGAATCTAAAGTTTAGGAAACTTTCGTTCTATCCATTGAACTACAGAGGCGCTTTAAGTTATATTGTTACAGAATTTCAAAGTTTCTCGTTTTAGAGTATCTTTGTTCCATGTTTTATAAAAGCGGTACAAAATTACATTTTTAAAAGCAATTGTGCAACCTGAATGTGTTTAGTTGTGAGTTTGTAAAGTTCATAGAGTTTATAAAGTTCATAAAGTTTATAAAATCAGCATAATTTTATAGAGTTTCGTTGAATTTGCATTGACAGTTTTTGATAAAAAATATTGTGGCAAAGAAAAATAAATATTTTGTAGTTTGGGAAGGGCGTGAGCCTGGAGTTTATAAATCGTGGGATGAGTGTAAAAAACAAACCCATGGTTTTGAAAGCGCCATTTTTAAAGGTTTTAACACCGAAAAAGAAGCTCGCGAAGCATTTTTATCGCCTTACTGGGAATATATAGGGCGTGAGGCAAAAAAACCAAAACCTACACAGGAACAGATTGCTAAAGTCGGGATGCCTGATTTCAAAAGTCTTTCGGTGGATGCAGCATGTAGCGGGAATCCCGGCGCAATGGAATACCGTGGAGTTTACACAAAAACCGGCGAGGAAATTTTCAGACAAGGCCCGTTTGCCGATGGCACAAATAATGTTGGTGAGTTTTTAGCGCTTGTTCATGGTTTGGCGTTATTAAAACAAAAAAACAGCAATGCGCCCATTTACTCCGATAGTAAGATTGCTATTGGTTGGGTAAAGGCAAAAAAGCACAGATCTAAACTTGAACGTACTAAAAATAATGAACGAATCTTCGAATTACTCGAAAGGGCGGAAAAGTGGTTAGCCGAAAACACTTATACTACAAAAATTCTGAAATGGGAAACTGAAGTTTGGGGCGAAATTCCGGCTGATTTTGGACGAAAATAATTTTTATTTCAAAATGGGGTGTCGGTATTTCCAAATCACGAATTATAAAATTTAAAGATTGGGTGTCGGGATTCCGATGCTTCGGAACCAAATCACGAATTAAATATTTTAAGAATTATAGCCGATGTATTTGGATTTATAAAAATTGCTGGACACTGAATTATCGGAAAAAACACAAAATACAATATTAAACTTAAAATAATCTCATTATATCAGTTCGGCTGATTAAATTTTAATTTCATTTCCAGCAAATCGAGGAAATTTCTTTTCGAAAGAACGGTTATTTCATCATCAGAATTTTTTATTAGCAAGTTTTCTTTGAAAAAGAAATTCAGAAATCGTTGAAACGCTTTTCTTTTAGTAAAACTCATGTGTGTTTCATTTTCTGCAATTGCCACGAAGCCTCTTTTTTTTGCCAAAGCAGTAATTTTTTCAAGCAAATCAGCCTTATTTTCAAATTCGGTAATTTTCATTTCACCGTTACGATTTACCGCTGTTTGAACAACTGAAAACATAACAGGGAAAAGAATCTGAAAAATCCACGAAGTGTCATTTATCAAAAACACAGCTTTGTCCATCAATATATTAACAATAAAAATCGAAATATTTATCAGAATAAAAAGTGGAATAAAATACAGAATTGTTTCAATAACTGAATAATTATGATTTATTTTTTCGATTTTCATAAAGTTATTTTTATTGTATGATAATCTTCATTAAAAAAAGCAGAATGCTGTAATTGCGTTTAAATTTTTCGTTTACTACACGTTACCAAATGATCATTTACCATGCCGGCTGCCTGCATAAAAGCATAACAAATTGTAGATCCCACAAACTTGAATCCGCGCTTAATCAAGTCCTTGCTCATTGCATCAGATTCTGGCGAGCGCGCCGGAAGTTCAGCAAGTTCATTAAAGTTGTTCACGATGGTTTTTCCGCCGGTAAATTGCCAGATATATTTGTCGAAACTGCCAAACTCTTTTTTCACCTTTATATAAGCATTGGCATTGATTACGGTCGCGCGTATTTTCAAACGGTTGCGAATGATTCCGGCATCTTTAATTAGTTCAGCTATTTTGTCTTCATCGTAATTAGCTATTTTTTCAACATCAAAATTGTCGAATGCTTTTCTGAAATTCTCGCGCTTATGCAAAATAGTTTTCCAACTCAAACCGGCCTGAAAAGCATCTAAAACCATATACTCAAATAACTTTACATCATCGTGTAGTGGCACACCCCATTCTTCGTCGTGATATTGGCGCATTAACGCATCGTTGCCCGGCCAGTTGCAATCATTTGTCATAATCCTGATATTTTTTTGGCAAAGATAAAAGTATTTACTATTTTTTCATTTACTCTTTACCTGTTTTCGGTGACAAAAAAACTATCTTTGTTCATCTTTCATAATTAATATTCATACTTACTTCTGATTATGCTTAACGTATATCGCGCTTCTGCCGGTTCAGGGAAAACACATCGACTTACAGGCGACTACATCGAACTTTTATTTTCCGAAAAAAATAATAACAAGATGTACCGTAGAATTTTGGCTGTAACTTTTACAAATAAGGCTACCGAAGAAATGAAAAGCCGCATTGTTTCGCAGCTTTTTAACCTTGCCAATGGTAAATCATCTGATTATCGTAAAGGTTTGATGATGAAATACAATCTTACTGAAGAAAGTGTGAATGCCAAAGCGCGAAAAATTCTGATTTCGCTTTTACACGATTATTCGGCTTTTTCGGTGAGTACCATCGACCGTTTTTTTCAGCAGCTAATACGCTCTTTTGCACGCGAAAGCGGTATTAACGGAAGTTATAACCTTGAATTGGATAACGAAAACATATTGCAGCAAGCCACGGATAATCTTTTTCTTGAACTTACAAATAAGCCCGACTTGCAGCTGCTATCGTGGCTCACTGAGTTTGCTAACGATTTGATGAATGAATCGAAAAGCTGGAATCCACGTGAAAATATAGTTACGCTTGGCAGGGAATTGTTTAAGGAAAGTTTTCAGACAAAATCGGGGGATATTGCCGGAAAAATTCAAAATCATGAATTTCTCAAAAAATATAAAGCCAATCTATTTAAAATTATCATTGATTTTGAAAATAAAATGATTGAAATTGGCACATCTGCTCTGAAAATAATGAATGAATATCAATTGAATCATTCTGATTTTTCACGTAATGCAACTAAAAAATTTGATGAAATAAGAAATAAAATATTTAAAGATGTACGAGTTACATTTGCCGCAATGGCTGAAAACGCAGAAAAATGCTACATCAAAAAACAAATGCCTGACATTGTAGCAAGAATACATTCGGCTTATAACGCTGGTTTGGGAAAATGTTTTAGCGATGTTGTCAGAATGTTGACAAAAGATAATTTTGATTATAACTCAGCAAAAATTATACTGAAAAATATCAATACGCTTGGTGTGCTTTCACATCTTGATTTGCAGATAAAAGAACTTACCGACGATCAGAATGCGATGCTAATTTCTGATGCCAATATGCTGGTAAATAGAATAATTGATGATAGCGATACTCCGTTTATTTTTGAAAAAACCGGAGTTTATACCGATAATTTTATGATTGATGAGTTTCAGGATACGTCATCGCTGCAATGGAGAAATTTTAAACCTCTCATCGAAAATAGCCTTGCTACTGATAATTTTAATCTTGTAGTAGGCGATGTAAAACAAAGTATTTACAGATGGCGTAATTCCGACTGGAAATTACTCGATCGGCAAATTGCGAAGGATTTCAGAGCCGGACAACTTACTGAGATTACACTTGATACCAACTGGCGCAGCGACAAAAATATCGTGAATTTTAACAATGCACTTTTCAGTTACGCTTCGCACATTTTACAGGCAAAACTCAACGAACAAATTAATCCCGAAAAAGCTGTTAAGCCTGAATTTGCAGTTTTTTCCAATGCAATTGCCCATGCTTACTATAAACTTGAACAAAAAACTTCGCCGCACGCCGGCAATGGTGTGGTTCGGTTCGAGTTTATTGATAATGGCGAAGATAATGAAAAATGGACTGTAGAAAGTCTGAATCGATTGCCGCGCTTACTCGAAGAAATTCAGGATCTCGGTTTCAGTCCCCGAGATGTGGCAATTCTGGTGCGTGAAAAGAAAGATACAAAAATTATTACCCAAAAACTTTTGGAATACAAAGTTTCTGAGCGGGCAAATCCCGAAATTTATTGTTACGATGTGCTTGGCAACGAAGGTTTACTCATTAGTAAATCGCACAGTGTGAATTTTTTAGTGAGCCTGATGCGTTTATTTGTGCAACCTGATGATGTTATCGGCCGTACAACACTAAGTTTTGAATATCTGAAAGGAAAACAAAAATTAGTTGATGCTGATGCACTGCATCGAATTTTCAAAGTTGAGAATAATGATGAGTTTTTATGTCCGTTTTTTAGCGATGATGAGAAAAAAGCTTTAAAGGAAATTTCAAATTTATCGCTTTACGAAATGACCGAACAAATTGTAAAAATTTTCGGAATTGCGGATTGGAACAATGATGCGGTTTTTCTTCAGGCTTTTCTCGATGAAGTTTTTGTATTTTCAACAGGCCGAAAATCAGATACCGGAAGTTTTCTAAAATGGTGGGACGAAAAAGGTGCTGCAAAATTTATACCTGTACCCGAAACACTGAATGCTTTCCAGATTATGACTATTCACAAATCGAAGGGTTTGGATTTTAAAGTGGTAATAATGCCGTTTTGCGATTGGGAATTGGATATGAAACGCGGAAATCTCACGAATTATCTTTGGTGTGAGCCCAACAAAGAACCATACAATTCACTGCCTGTGCTTCCGGTTGAATACAGCTCGAAACTCGAAAATTCCATTTTCGAACGCGAGTATTTCGATGAAAAAATGCATCGCTATATCGACAATTTGAACCTTGCTTATGTGGCATTTACAAGAGCAAAACACAGCTTAATCTGTTTTACCAAAAAAGTGAAAAAGCCGGATAATCTTACGGCGGTAAATTCTGTTGCAGGATTGTTAAACTGGTGTTTTTCCGATTCAAATATTTCAGAGATTGAAAAACCTGAAATTCTGACCGCAAATTTCAATAGCGATAATTCATTATTCAAAATTGGAGAAAATGAAAAGTTTGAATCACAAAGAATCAAAATATCAGAAGAATCCGATGCAGTTTCACTCTCCAAAATGGAATACAGTGCAAAACCCGATTTGAAACTTCAAAAGCAAAAAATCATCACAGGTGCAAATGCCGGAAACGTAAACCCACGTCGTTTGGGAATAATTATGCATGCTTTGTTAAGCAAAATTCAAAAAAAATCCGATCAGAAAAAAGCATTGCAATCATGTATCAGCAATGGAATTATCAGCGCAGTTGAAAAGCCTGAAGTTTTAGCCGAGATTGAAAAATTCTGGCTGTTGCCTCAGGCAAACGAATGGTTTGCCGATGATGCTCAAATATTGAACGAGGCAACAATTTTAACTCCGCAGGGCGAAATGTATCGCCCCGACCGCGTGGCACTGAAAGAAAATACAGCAATTGTAGTGGATTATAAATTCGGCGAATATGAAAATAATACCCATAAACGTCAGGTGAAGGAATATATGAACCTGCTTGCTGAAATGGAATACAAAACCAAAGGCTATATTTATTATGTAAATCTGGGAAAAGTAGTCGAGGTGGTGTGAGTGGAATTCAAGAGACGATTAGAATATCATCCCCTAAGTCCTGCCCCCTAACCCCCTAAAGGGAGAATAAAGAGAAGGAGCATTAAAGCAATTTTAATCTTGTACATTTTCAAATTATAAAAAATATTCACTATTATCCCAAAATGTTCTTATAAAATATTTAATGTAACTTTTGGCTGCAAATTTTTTTTATCAATAAAAAACATAC
>CAYONE010000098.1:0-16289 GCA_964405245.1 uncultured Paludibacter sp. | reverse complement strand
AACTTTAAAAGCTTACATAAGGTGGAGGTAAGATCACTTTATATTGTTTCTTTTAAAGATTTTGATAACACCCAACTGTTACCGGAATCTCTGATAAATCGGAGATCTAACCCGAAACAATTCCAGCCCGGAATGAAACCCGTTATTTTTCTGACTCTACTGCTACTTGTGCACCTGCTTTTTTCAGTGAATGAAGAAAAATTCATTTACGGAGGGAAGATCGGTTTTTTGTTGATTAAAAATTTGTAAATATTATGAAAACAAAATTACAAATTATCAATTACGTACTGATTTTTATTTTGGTTTTTCTCAAGTATTCTAATGCAAGAGCATTTGAATACCGCATCACCTTCACCGGTTCAGGTACAAGCTCCACTATTGACAGCGTAGTTGTCCAAAATCTTTACAAAAGCACGCAGGTTACAGTTCCGGGCGGAAGTCAACTGCGTTTGACAGATGAGGAAAGTGCAATAGGGAGTTTAAACACCATTGCAGATATTGCCTGTGTTTATCCGAATCCTATATTTGACAATGCCACATACTCTTTTGTAGCAATGAATGACGGTAACACCCTAATTTCAGTTTTTGGACTTGATGGAAGAAAAGTAACCGGATTGGGAATTGAACTCCAACAGGGCAAGCAATCATTTCTACTTAGCTTACCCAAAGGCGTTTATTTAATACTGGCAAAAGGAAATGGTTTCTCATACTCTACAAAAATCATCAGCCTTTCAATTACCGACCATCAACCACAAATAAGCTACAATGGAAATGTAAATTACAATAAACCACAGAAGGTTGGAGCACCTGAAGTGAAAATGCAATATACTACAGGCGATCAGCTTTTATACAAAGGGTATTCAGGAAATTACTGTACGATAGTTACAGATAAACCAACTGAAACAAAAACCACAGATTTTAAATTTGTGGATTGTACTGATACCGACGGAAATCATTATGCTGTTGTACATATCGGTACTCAAACCTGGATGGCTGAAAATCTCAAAACTACAAAATACAGAAATGGGGAAGCAATAGGTACAACTACTCCTGCAAACAAAGATATAAGTGGTGAAACCGAACCTAAATATCAATGGGCATACAATGGGGATGAAAACAATGTTCTAAAATTTGGTAGATTATATACTTGGTGGTCAGTTTTAGATTCTCGGAATATATGTCCTTCAGATTGGCATCTTGCAAGTGAAGACGAGTGGATTGTTCTTGAAAATTATCTAATTTATAATGGCTTTAATTATGATGGTTCAAATATGAACAATAAAGTAGCCAAAGCAGTCTCAGCAACTACTATTTGGTTTATTTGTTCCGTTCCAGGTGCAATTGGATTAGATCTAACAAAAAACAATAGTTCTGGTTTTACAGCGCTGCCTGGTGGGTATCTTTTTGACAGTGGTACTTTTGTAGCATTAAATGGAAGTGGGAATTTTTGGAGTTCTACGGAAACCAGTAATAAAATTTTTGCATGGGTTCATTACTTAACTTTCGATAATTACCATTTTGGAAAATACTTTATCAATAAGAATTATGGACTTTCGGTTCGCTGCATTAAAGACTAAACCGTTTAACATAAAAGCAGCATCCCATAACCGGAATGCTGCTTTAGTTTGCATAAAAAATGTTTAATAAAATCAGGATTTTTGCTCTTCGAGTATTCTGTAGGCTATATCCAGAATCTGGGTGTCGTCGAGCATTACTAATCCACCGTCGGGGCCGGGTTCAATATGAATGCCGCAGCTTTTGCCATCTCTGTAATTATGTCCCCCGAAATAATTTCGTACTGTTTCTCTTTCCAGACCAAGTTCTTCAGCGATCCTGGTCATACTTCCGCTTGGGAGCGAATCCTTCAGTTTGCGTAATTCGTTAAATGTTATTGTTTTTGTCATGACAATATGTATTAGAAGTGTTAGTATATAACAATGAATTAATCTTTTTTCTGTGGTGCTGTAAACTTAATGCTTTATATCCGAAAAAAAAATTATTTTAATCATTTTTTAATCAAATATTTTTCATTCTATCATTTTGCAAATGCAAATAATTGAAATTCAACAAAATGAAAATTTAAATTATTGCCGTTTTAATTTTTTTTACTTTTTGTAATTTCCGTAAAACTCCACTATCGTTTCAATCCCGCGGAAAAACATTTCTTCAGAGAAGTTTTCGTTGGGCGAGTGTATTGCATCCGATTCGAGCCCGAAACCCATCAGAATTGGTTTTACTCCCAGTACTTTTTCGAAAACCGGTACAACACCAATACTTCCACCACGGCGAACAGGCAGTGGCCGTTTACCAAATGTTTTAGTGTAAGCTGCTTCTGCAGCACGATATGCATCGGAATCGATAGGGCAAACATAGCTTTCGGCGCCATGAAGGTGATGCACTTCAACTTTTATATGCGATGGTGCAATCTTAAGAATATATTCAGCTACTAAATTTGAAATTTCGTCGTAAGTTTGGTGTGGAACAAGACGCGCTGATAATTTGGCGTAAGCCTTAGATGGTAAAACCGTTTTAGAACCTTCGCCCTGATAACCTCCCCAAATGCCGCAAATGTCCATTGCCGGACGAATGCCTGTTCGTTCTATTGTGCTGTAACCATTTTCTCCGAAAGTATCGTCAATTTTCAAATCAGCTTTATAAGCCTGCTCATCAAATGGAATTTGTGCAATCAGTTTTCTTTCTTCATCAGATACATCTTCAACATTATCGTAAAATCCGGGCACGGTTATTTTTCCATTTTCATCGGAAAGTTGCGCCAGAATTTTACACAATTCATTAATAGGGTTGGCAACCGCGCCGCCAAAAATACCAGAATGTAAATCGCGGGCAGCAGCTGTTACTTCAATTTGCCAGTAAGCCAAACCACGTAAGCCGGTGGTTATGCTGGGTAAATCGGCAGCCAACATGCTCGTGTCCGACACCAAAATAGTATCGCACGAAAGTAAATCGCGATTGGCACTGCAAAACTCTTCAAGGCTGGGTGAACCGATTTCTTCTTCGCCCTCAATCAGAAATTTTACATTGCAGGGTAAATTTCCGCTTTCAATCAGATACTTAAATGCTATATAATGCATAAACGATTGTCCTTTGTCATCGTCGGCTCCACGTGCATATATTTTCCCATCGCGAATTTCAGGCTTAAATGGTTCAGAAAGCCAGAGTTCAAGTGGTTCGGCAGGCATTACATCGTAATGACCGTAGATTAATACTACCGGCAAAGATGAATCAATATTTTTTTCGGCATAAACCACCGGATTCCCTTTCGTAGGCAATATTTCTGCTTTGTCAACGCCTGCTTTCAGCAATAATTCTTTCCATTTGCCTGCACATTGCAGTATATCGTCTTTATGATGACTTTGCGAACTCACACTTGGTATGCTTATTAATTCGAAAAGATCAGTAAAAATCTGTTGTTTCTTCTCGTTCAGATAATTTTTTATTGTCATATAATTTTCTTTTAAATTTATTGATAACAAATATAGTGAAATTTACTATTGGTGATTTTGTTATTAGGTTTTTTAATAACTAAAAATGCTTTTTCAGGAAACTAAGAAACTCAAATAATTTAAAAGTTTCCAGGTTATGTATTTTAATATTTTGATATATAATTGATTGACATTATTTAACATTCGATAATGAAACAAAAATGATATATAATTGTTTTGTTTGCTGTAATTTTGCACAGTTTTTTAGAAAAGAAATTTTTATATGGACGAACAAAAAGAATTGATATTATTGACTGCTTCGAAAATGTTTGTACAGTCGGGCATACGGAATGTATCGATTAGCGATGTATGCTCAGAGCTGCGTATTTCAAAAAAAACTTTTTATGTGCATTTTTCACAGAAAGAAGATTTGGTGGAGGCGATAATCAATTACGATAAACAAAAACGATTTGAGCGTTACGAAAAAAACATGAAGGGTAAAAATGCCATTGATACGCTGATTTTTATCATCAAAGAAATAAAAAAAGATGTTGATTGTACTCCGCATCTATTATGGGCTGACATTCAGAAGTTTTATCCAAAAGTGTTCGAAAAACACAACACTGAAAAAATAAATAACATCAGGTTGGGATTTGAAATTAATTTAAGGCAGGGAATTGCTGAAGGTTTTTATCGCGATGATTTGGATATTGAGCTTGTTTCGCTGTTTCATTCGGTTCAAATGAAAAACTCTTTCGAACTGATGGAGCAAGCACAGAAAAAATTCACAAAGAAAAGACTTATCGATTTTTTTATCGATTTAATGATTCATGTTATCGCAAACGAAAAGGGTCTTGCATACATGAAGGAGCATTATTTCAGGGAGCAGGACTAAAACAGACAACAGACGACTCTCGACATATATGTAAGAGATTTATCCAAAATCCAAAATCAGGTTTTTATCGATAAAAATAGCGCGTTCATCGAAATTGTTTTCAGAAAATAATATAGAAATCAGAATTTTGTACAAAAAATTAAAATAGTTAATAAGGTTAATAAAAAATGATTGTGAAAAAACGAATATTCAGTACGGTTTTAATGGCAGCTTTATTGTTGCTGCCATTTATTAAGATGCAGGCGCAGGATACGCTTCGTATCTCTCTCAATCAGGCAATAAAAATAGCGTTGAGTGAAAATGCTACAATTAAAGTTGCCGATAAAGAAATTAAGCGTGTGCAGTATGTAAAAGAAGAGCGTAAAGGTGGCTTATTACCAAATGTTTCGCTTTCTTCGGCATATCAGCGGGCAATAAAGAAACAGAAAATGTTTTTCTCGTTTCCGGGTATGCCTGCAAATCCTAATGGTATTGAAGTTGGTCAGGATAATACTTTCACAGGCGCAATTTCAGCTTCAATGCCAATTATCGCTCCGCAGTTATGGGCTACTATTAAGTTAAGCGAAATTGAACTTGAGTTGTCGCTTGAGTCGGCACGTTCATCGAAAATTAATCTGATAAATCAGGTTACGAAAGCTTATTATGGAATTTTGCTTGCGCAGGATTCGTACAAAGTAATTAAAAGGAGTTACGAAAACAGCGCTGAAAATTCCAAAATTATCTTCAATAAATATCAGCAGGGAACAGTTTCGGAATATGAATGGATACGCGCCGATGTGCAGACACGTAATGCAATGACTAATGTGGTTACAGCTGAAAACGGTGTTAATCTGGCAAAACTACAACTTAAAATGCTGATGGGTATAGATATGTTTACTGAAATAATGACTGATGAAAAGCTTGCTGATTTCGAGTCGATTATGTATGCCGAAGTTCTTAATTTGGATACAACTCAACTCGGTAAAAATTCAGACTTGAAACAATTTGAAATTCAGCAAAAGCAACTTTATCAATCAGAAAAAATACATAAAGCATCGTTGTTGCCAACTTTAGGTGCCAGTCTGAATTATCAGTATATGTCTTATGCCGATGACTCAATCACATTTACAAAAGAACAGCGTTGGTTTCCGACATCTACCTTTGGTGTACAACTTTCGGTGCCGCTTTTTCAGGGAGGATCAAAATATTACAAAGGTCGTCAGCTAAAAATTCAGAAAGAAGAAATGGTAATGCAGCGCGAAAATCTACTTCGCAGTTTGCAGCTTCAGTCAATCAGCTACATGAACAATATTAAAAACTCGCTGAAGAAAATTGAATCGAACAAAGAAGGTTTGCGTCAGGCAGAAAAAGCGCTTGCGATTTCACGTAAAATGTACGAAGTTGGAATGGCAACTTATCTCGATTTAAGTAATGCGGATTTGGCTTATATCAATGCAGGTCTGTCATACAATCAGTCGGTTTTCGATTATTTATCGGCAAAAGCTGATTTAGAAAAATTACTTGGAAAAGAAATTTAAAATTAATCATCAGAAAGAATAAAAAATTAAATAAAGAAGAAATGAAAACGAAAAAACTTAAAGGATTAATGATAATGGCGCTTGCCATTGCTTTAACTGCCTGCGGCAAAAAGGAAGAAGCTAAAACCAAAACCGCAGAAGTTGAAAAGCCAAAAGTTACGATAGCTACCGTTAATGAAAGAGATGTGGAACAGCTACAGATTTTTACAGCCACGGTTGAACCGGAAGTGAAAAATAATATCGCTCCTTCAACTCCGGGCCGTATCCGTAATATTTTTGTAGAAGTTGGTTCTTATGTGAGTAAAGGTCAGCGTTTGGCTCAAATGGACGCGGTGAATTTGTCGAACTCTGAAACTCAAATTGAGAACTTGCGCAGGATTTACAAACGTGTATCAGAACTTTTTGGTGTGGGCGGTGCCTCGCAACAGGAACTTGACAATGCTAAATTGCAACTTGATCTGGCTGAAACCAATCTGAAAAACCTGAGTGAAAATACATATTTGCTCAGCCCAATTAGCGGAGTTGTAACTGCGCGTAATTACGATGTTGGCGATTTATACACAGGTCAAATGGCGTTGCTTACCGTTATGCAAATAAATCCGGTAAAGTTGAAAGTAAATATTTCGGAATCGTATTACAGTAAAGTTAAAGTTGGAATGCCTGTAGAAGTAAAAGTGGATGTGTTCGAAAATGAAACTTTTCCGGCACGCGTTGCTTTAATTTATCCCGTAATTGACGAACGCTCGCGCACATTTACAACTGAACTCAAATTGAACAATCCGGGCGCAAAAGTTCGTCCCGGTATGTTCGCACGGGTAACCATGAATTTCGGAACACAGAAACATGTGGTAGTTCCCGATCGTGCGGTAGTAAAACAGTCAGGCTCAGGTGCACGCTATGTATATGTATATAAAAATGGTAAAGTAAATTATGCACAGGTTGAACTCGGTCAGCGTCTTGGTACAGAATATGAGTTGATTTCAGGTGTAAATAATGGAGAACAGGTAGTTGTATCGGGGCTTATTAAGCTTCACGATGGAATGGAAGTGGATCTGCTGAAAAACTAACAAATACTGAGTTAATTTGAAGATTTAACAAATTGTAAATTATTAAATTGTAAATAAATAAAATGAGTTTATACGAAAGTGCTGTAAAAAAGCCGGTTATGACATCGCTTGTGTTTGTAGCGATAGTAATTCTCGGTCTTTTTTCACTGAATAAATTACCAATTGATTTGCTCCCGAATATCGAAACCAATACGATAATGGTTTTGACAACTTATCAGGGTGCAAGCGCCGCCGATGTGGAAACTAACGTAACCCGTCCGCTTGAAAATTCGCTCAATACTGTTGCGAATCTGAAAAATATTACTTCACGCTCACGTGAAAATATTTCGATAATAATGCTTGAATTTGAATATGGCAACAATATTGAGTCGCTTACCAACGATGTTCGCGACAAGCTCGGGATGATAAAATCATACCTTCCTGATGGAGTTGTAGAACCGGTTATTTTCAAATTCAGCACCGATATGATTCCGGTGGTTATTCTTTCTGCAAGTGCTAATCAGAGTCTTCCGGCTTTATATAAAATTTTAGATGAGAATGTAGCAAACCGACTTGCCCGTATTGATGGAGTAGGATCTGTTTCAATTTCCGGTGCGCCTGAACGTGAAATTCAGATATTTATCGACCCTTTGAAACTGGAAGCATATCATCTTACTATCGAAGGAATTGCACAGAATATTCGCATGGAAAACCTTAGCACTCCTGCAGGAGTTATTGATGTGGGTAGTGATAGTTATTCTTTAAGAGTAAATGGTGAATTCAGAGATGCATCAGAGTTGAAACGTATTGTTGTTGGAACATCAGCCGGAAAAACAATTTACCTGAGCGATGTAGCAGAAGTGAAAGATGATCTTGAAGAACGTGTGCAACAAACATTTACCAATGGCATTCAGGGCGCAACAATTGTTGTACAAAAACAAACCGGTTCGAACTCGGTAAAAATAGCTGAAGGTGTATTGGCAGCGTTGCCCGAAATTGAAAAAAATCTTCCTCCTGATATTAAAATTGAAGTTATTCAGAATACTTCAGATAATATTAAACAAACCATCAGCGGACTTACCGAAACTGTAATGTATGCATTTTTGTTTGTAATACTTGTAGTGCTTGCATTTTTAGGTCGTTGGCGTGCAACTGTAATTATTGTAATAACAATTCCGATTTCCTTAATTTCCGCATTTATTTATCTTGGATTTTCCGGCGGAAGTTTAAACATCATATCGTTAAGCGCGCTTTCGGTTGCTATTGGCATGGTGGTGGACGATGCTATAGTGGTACTCGAAAACGTTACCACACATATTGAACGTGGAAGTCGCCCGAAAAGTGCCGCTGTTCATGCTACAAACGAGGTTGCTATTTCCGTAATTGCTTCAACACTTACTTTGCTGGCGGTATTCTTCCCGCTTACAATGATTTCTGGCATGGCTGGTGTAATGTTTAAACAATTAGGTTGGATTGTTACTATTATTATGATTGTATCTACAGTATCAGCGCTATCGCTTACCCCAATGTTAACTTCAAAGTTGCTCAAATTGAATCCGAAACATTCAAAACTGTTTACGATTATTTATGCACCAATTGAAAAAGCGCTTGATAGATTGGATGATTTTTATGCGCGTTTCTTAAACTGGGCTGTACGTAACCGTAAGAAAATGGTACTTTATGCTACATTATTCTTCATAGTATCTCTGATTCCGAGCTCAACCATTGGTACCGATTTTATTCCTGCGCAGGATAGTGGACGTATTGCAGCAACTGTGAATCTTCCTGTAGGAACACGTATGGAAATTTCGCGGGATCTTGCCGATAAAATCAACAAGCTCTGGCGCGAAAAATATCCTGAAATAGATATGATTAATTATTCTGTAGGACAGGCTTCGAGTTCGAATGTTTGGGGATCGCTACAAAACACTTCATCGAGCATCATTTCGTTCAATATACGTATGACTCCGCTCGATCAGCGTGAACGCTCTATGTTTGCTATAACTGACAGTATGCGTCTTGATCTTGCCCGTATGCCGGAAGTTTTGAAAGCTAATGTGATGGCTGGCGGCGGTCAGGGAATGGGTGGACAATCTACACTCGATGTTGAAATTTACGGATTTAACTTCGAAGAAACTGATAAAATTGCGCGCGAATTGCGCGAACGCGTTTCAAAAATACCCGGATTGGTTGATGTGAAAATCAGTCGCGATGAATACAATCCTGAATATCAGGTTGAATTCGACCGCGAAAAACTTGCTCTGAATGGATTGAACATGAGTATGGCTTCAAACTTCCTGCGTAACCGAATCAATGGACTTACAGCTTCTCTTTTCCGTGAAGATGGCGAAGAGTACAACATAAAAATTGTATATGCCCCCGAGTATCGTCAGTCAATTTCCGATATAGAAAATATATTGATTTACAATAATCAGGGACAGGCAGTTCGACTCAAAGACCTTGGAAAAGTGGTGGAACGTTTTACACCGCCTACAATTGAACGTAAAAACCGTCAGCGATTGGTAACTGTTGCTTCCACAGTTTCGGGAACTACAATTGATAAAGCTGTACCGGCAATTAATGCCGAAATTGATAAGATGGAAATACCATCTGATGTTTATCTTGAAGTTGGCGGTACATTTAAAGAGCAGCAGGAATCCTTTGCTGATTTGTTTACCTTGCTAATTCTGATTATTTTATTAGTATTCATAGTAATGGCTTCGCAGTTCGAATCGCTCACTTATCCGTTTATCATTATGTTTTCGGTGCCGTTCGGAATTTCCGGCGTTATTATAGCGTTAGCGCTTACAGGTAATACACTGAATATGATGTCGTTTGTAGGTTTAATAATGCTTGTGGGAATTGTAGTGAAAAACGGTATCGTAATGGTAGATTATATAAACCTGAACCGTGAACGTGGAATGGGCATTATTCAGGCAGTGGTTAAAGGTGGTCGCTCACGTTTACGCCCGGTACTAATGACTACACTTACTACAGTGCTTGGTATGCTTCCGCTCGCTTTAAGTACTTCTCAGGGTTCGGAGTTCTGGAAATCGATGGCGGTAACCGTTATTGGTGGTCTTTCGGTTTCTACTGTACTTACACTTGTACTGATACCTACTATTTACGCAATTTTTGGATCGTTTGGAGTAAAACGTACGCGCAAAAAGAACAGACGTGACGTACTTGAAAAACAAATTATTAATTAAAAACTTACAAAGCGGGTGAAAAATCCCGCTTTGAACAAAAAATATAATTATTATGAAATCAGTATTTATTTCATTCGATCAGGCTTATTACGAGCAGGTTTTGCACATACTGAATTACAATCATTTGCGCGGATTTACACGCTGGGATAATGTACAGGGACGCGGATCGCAAACAGGCGAACCTCATTATGGTACTCATGCATGGCCTTCGCTTAACTCTGCCATTCTCACTGTAGTACCCGATGAAAAAGTAAAACCGCTGCTCGAAGAATTAAAAGCGCTCGATGCTACTTCGGAACTTATGGGCTTGCGGGCATTTGTGTGGAATGTGGAAGAAGCAATTTAAAGTATTTCTAAAACTATAATTGAAATCTGACATGCGATATAAGTCTGTCAGATTTTTTTATACACTTTTGTAAATATCTTTCTGAATAAATTTGGAATTCTAAAGAAAAAAGTAATTTTGCTCTGTCCTAACTAATAAACTAATTGAATGAGCGAAAAGTCGCGAAAGTTGGATGTGTTCCGTTCCGACGATTCGGAATTAGAATTCAATCCCACCCTTCTGTATTATTCCCCGAAAGCTTTCGGGGTCGTAAACCGATTTATGCTATAATTGAGAATTAAAAAATATTTTTAAATTTGTTGAAATTAAAATTAAGTAGTAGCATTTAGCGGATAAAAAAAATCCTGATTATACATTACGACGGGTTTACAAAACCCGTCAAACGTATGCGAAGTTTTAACCGATTAATGAAGATATATCCGAAAGGACAGGGTTTACAGTCCTTCTGCACAAACCGATTATTATCCATTTGGTTTGGAACACAGCACAAGCCCGCAAACAAACGGAAATATATTAAATTCCGGAACAAATCCTTATCTTTACAGCGGTAAAGAACTTGATCGGATGAACGGGCTGAACATGTACGATTTTAATGCCCGTTGGATGGATAATGCCGTTCCTGTATTTACTGCTTTCGATCCGCTTGCCGAATTCTGGGCAAGTGAAAGTCCATATTCGTATTGCGGCGGCGATCCGGTTAATCGTATGGACCCTACTGGATTAATGTGGTGGAAAAATAAATACTCACCATTGAATTTACAATGTACAGAGAGTATTAGTCCTCCAGATAATAAGGGTAATTGGATAGAAATGGGAATGGAATTTTTCTTGAAAAATCAAGAGACTGAAGACTATATCTATGGTGATTTGTATTCGTATAATTGTCAGGTTAATTTTGGTTTAGTTATTGATAAACCTAAACAGTATAATTTTAGTCCGGAATTTCAAAATCAAACACTTTATCAAGCATCTAATATTTTAGGTTATGATTTCCTAATAGGTAAAAAAATTATAACTATAAATGAATTATTGGGAGATTTAACTATTGATTTAAGAAAACTTGGCTTAAACGTTGTCAATCCATTAAATCCTGTACTGAGTAAGCCATTTCCATTAAAGCCAATGAGCGAAGCGGAAATAGCGAAATTTGAACAGAAATTACAGGATGAAAGGAATAAAAGTCCGTACAGAAAAGCGTGGGATGAAACAGTTAATTCTGTAACAGGCACATTAAGTTCATGGGGTAACGATTTAAGTTCCGTAGAATGGTGGAAATATAACGCGCCGGTATGGGGTGATGCAAACAGGGCGGCAGATGCATTTAATAGCGGGCAGTATTTAGCAAGTGCAGGGCATGTTTTAATGGGTGTTGCAAATCTTGCTATGGTTGGTGAGCTTGCAACAGGCATTGGTAATACAGTAAGAAATGCTGTAATTAAAGAGAGTGTAGCCGCTGAAACAATAATTAATACAACAGGTCAATCGCATCATTTACTTTCTAATAAAATTATAAGTGCATTAGAAAAACACCCCTTGCTGAAAGGTGCATTTTCAAGAGAAGATACAAGATTTATTTATAATGCATTGGATGATACAGCACATAAAGGGTATCAAACTTGGCACAGACAATATGATAAGATGGTAGTTGATTATATTGAATCACATCCCGAACTCTCGCCCAGTAAATTTAAATCTTGGTTGGATGATTTGTATCAGCAATCATGGTTAAAAGAGAGAGTCCCAAATGTAAATTTAAATTGGTAAATATTATGAAGTTTTATGTAGTAAGAAACCACAGGTTTGACAAAAGTAGTTTCGCATTCGGTGAAGAGTATGGTAATATAAATACTGGTAATGCAATTAAATGTGAAAAATGCGGGAGTTTCTTAACAATGTTGGAATGGTTACCACCTTTTGAAGTTAAACTTTCAAAAGGAAAATTAGGAGACGTTATTTTTGGAACATACAATCACTTTATAGTATCAGAGAAATTTAAAGAACTGTACTTTGAAAATAAATTTACGGGAATTACCAAATTTGAACCTGTTATTTTATACCATAAAGGGAATAAAATTAATGACAAATATTATTATCCTAAATTAGTACTATGTGATGTACACATTGATATTAAGAAATCAGGAATAGTCTTTAACGGAATTGAAGAATGCTCAACTTGCCAAAAGGCAGGTAGAGTAATTAAAAAAATTAAAGGACTTTATTTTATCGATGAAGATAAAGTTAAGTACGATATTTTTTGCACAAAAATGTTGCCTGGTGATATTTTATTTTCAGAGAAATTTATGGTCGCCACAAAAGATTTCATGAATTTATCATTTACTGAAGCTAAACAATATATACCAAGTTGGGTAATATAAAGGGAAGCTGAAAAGTTAAATCCTGATTATAATAAACTCTGAATGGTGGAAATATAACGCGCCTGTATGGGGTGATGCAAACAGGGCGGCAGATGCATTTAATAGCGGGCAGTATTTTACTTGCACAGGGCACTTGTTAATGGGCTTTGCCAATATGGTAATGCTTGGCGAACTTTCTTCAGGAATAGTTAACTCAACAAGAAATGCCGTAATTAAAAAGAGTGTAGCGGGGAAAACAAGTAGTAGGGCTTTTTATTCGGGGCAAGGAACTGAAGCAAAAGCAATCGAAGGGGGATATACAACGATTGGTCAAACAGATGCTGGAATAAATCTCTCTAAAATGACAAAGGGAATGAAGTATTCTGGCCCAATAGATGGTCAACCAGCGTCACAGGCTTGGCAATGGTGGGCTAGGTTGTCAAGAACATATGCAAAAGGAATTCCTAACGGTAGTACAGTTCATGTTTACTTGAATAATCCTTCGCCTACAGGAATATGGAATCTAATTGAAAAACCTATTCTTGAAGAAAAAGGAATAAATATAATATATCATTTAAAATGATTATGAAAATCAATTTAGATAATTTAGAAATTTCTTTAGAAGAAGAAAAAAACTGGATAAGGATTAAAGTTGATTCAGATTCAGATAGTATATTATTAGAAAATTTACATTCAGATGAAGTTGTAAAAATAATAAATAAGAATTATGATATTGTAAAAGCTCATTATTATTCGAAAGTTAAAAATGAAGTAGATATTACTGATTTGAAAAAAGTATGTTTAAAAATAGTTTTACGATTTTTGCATATTATTAATATTAGAATAAGATCAAATAAAAAGAAAATCAATCCAATAATCACATTAAAGTGTATTGATAATCCTCAAATGGATGATATTATTATTCAATTTTTTAAAGATAAATATCCAAATGATTATACTAATAAATGTGAGGTAATGTTGGAAATGTCTATTGAGATGTTTAAAGCATACGAAAAAAATAGACAAGACTTCAATAACATGTTTTGAAAATAAAAAATGATTGGTTTGCCACACGATGCAATCGTGCGGCAGCGGAGAACTATACAGTGGGGTGCGAACTTGAAGCTTAAGGGTTCTGTAAATACTTTGGTATAAATTTTGAAAACTAATTGTATATTTGCAATATCATTTTTTAATTTTCATTTTAAATCACTATGACTGTAACAGTAAAAATAGATGTTTCATCACCAACAGGAAGGCGTTTAGTTCGCGATTTGGAAAAACATAAAAAAATAGTTGAAATTCAAAACGATCAACCTTTAGGTGTGGATGGTTTGCCAATTGAAACCGTTCCGTTTAATGAAGTATATGAGCGTGGTTTAGATAAACTTAGTAATCATTACGGAGTTGACATGCGAAAATTAAAAGCTAAGTTAAAATGAAAAGTTTTGAAATAACCCTGTCGCTAAATGCCGAAATTGATATTAATACATACATTGATTTTATAATATACGAATACAATGCGCCAATTACAGCGTTAAGGCATTACGAAGGATTATTTAATACTATAAACGGATTAAAGAAAACAGCATTATCAATTCCTGTTTGTACCCAGCAATCAATCATTGAAACTTATGGATACGGTTCGCGACGTATAAATTTCAAAAAAATGTGTATTATATATCGCGTTTATAATGAAACTGTTATTATTATGGCTGTAATTCCACAAGCCAGTATTAAAAGATTATAACCCATTACACCTTGTCCAATCGGATATGCTAATTTAATGAGCATAAAGTCGGGATAGTTGGGTGTGAACCAACGGTCTTGAGCTTGCGAAAAATTGTAATCACACCCTTATAATACATTACGACGGGTTTACATTCCGACGCTTCGGAATCCGTCAGTCGTATGCGAAATTTTGCCTTAATTAAAGAATATATCCCGAAGTACAGTGTGAAATTTTATACTTGCGAATTTTTGGTGCAATCGCGCAGTAGCAAGAGTAAAACAATGCGATAAAAAATTAAATATAAATACGCTCAAGCCTTTCAATCCAGGGCAATACTACAATCTGCACAATTTGATGAAAAAATATATCAATAAATGCTCAATGTGTTGTGCATTTATTATCTTTGCATAAAATATATTTAGTGATGGAAGCACTTTTTCAGAAATTTGAAATTCAGTTACAAAACACATCCACCGATTTCAAACGTTATTTATACCATGAAATTGCCTGGGGAAGCCGTATGATTGGAGTTATCGGACCACGTGGTGTGGGAAAAACAACTATGATTTTGCAGTATATCAAGGAAAACTTAGATAGCAAAATTGCATTATACGTTTCGGCAGACGATATGTATTTTGGTGATAACCGACTGTACGATTTAGCTGATATTTTTTATAAGAATGCAGGTGAATATCTGTTTATTGATGAAATACATAAATACAATAATTGGTCGCGGGAGTTAAAAAATATCTACGATTCATTTCCAGGTTTAAAGATTGTATTTACCGGTTCATCGGTGCTTGATATTCTGAAAGGATCCACAGATTTAAGCCGAAGGGCAATTATTTATAATTTAGAGGGTCTTTCATTCCGCGAATATCTGAAACTTTTCCATAATTATGATTCGGAAGTATATTCGTTGGAACAAATTGTACGCAACGAAGTTAAATTACCAAACATTGCACATCCTTTGCCCCTGTTTAATGACTATTTAAAACGCGGTTATTATCCTTTTGGTGTTGAAAATGAAATGGAAATCCGTTTAGGACAAATCATTGTCCAAACGTTGGAAACTGATATACCGCAGTATGCGAATTTAAACGTTGGCACAAGTCGCAAATTGAAAAGGTTACTTTCCATTATTGCTGAAAGCGTACCTTTTAAACCAAATTTTTCGAAAATTTCGGGAATTATCGATGTAAGTCGGAATTCATTAGACGATTACTTTGTATATATGGAAAAAGCCGGTCTTATTAGTCAGTTGCGAAGTGAAACAAACGGAATTCGCGGTTTGGGAAAAGTGGATAAAGTGTATCTTGATAATACCAATATTGTTTATAATCTGGTAGGCAACAAATCGAATACCGGAAATATCAGGGAAACATTTTTTTACAACCAAATGCGTGTAAACAACCAAATTATATCATCAACCAAAGCCGATTTTGTAGTTAATAATTTTACGTTTGAAATTGGTGGAAGAAACAAACAACAAAGTCAGATTGAGAAAGATGGCATATCTTTTATTGTAAAAGATGATATTGAATTTGGGTATCTCAATGTAATACCACTTTGGGCTTTTGGCTTTAATTACTGAAAAAGTCAACCAGTCCTTGCGGATATGCCCAGCCCGTACTGTCGGATATAATTCGCATAAATGAGCAAAAAGTCGCGTACGTCGGGTGGGATTTTCTCAATTACGAGTGTTCGGAAGATATTTTGCACAATTTTTTGTGAATTAGCGCTAAAA
>CAYONE010000097.1:0-16344 GCA_964405245.1 uncultured Paludibacter sp. | reverse complement strand
CATTGTAATCGGCAATACTCGTTGAATTTAAAATTAAAAGTCCTCCTGATTTTACGGTGATACCATCCCAGTGATTCGTAATAGAATGTATATTAGCCTCATTAACAAATAACTTTCCCGAAACATTAATAAATGATTGAAAAGGCATTGTTATTTCACAAGGTAAAGTTAGCTGAACATTCTGCATAATATTCAAGCTACTAAATAGTCTCATATTATACCATGAATCGCTTGTTGCAATGTTTTTTATTCCTAAATAATTATCTATAGGAACGAAGCTTCTAATGTTAGTTAATGATGCTGCACCAAATACTCTTCCAATTTCAGTTGGCGGCAAAAAATTACGGGGACTATTTCCACTTGGATTCATTAATGTATTGATACAAGAGGAAGATGAATTATATGGGTAATATGGATGATATAAGTTAAATGAATGGCCTATTTCGTGTGCCAGACCTAATGCCAAGCTATTTACCTCCCAACTTCTTACTACAGGATTCCATTGCTGATAACCATATTTGCCCAACTTAGGAACAGTATTTTTCATATACCAATATTTTGAATATGAGTCAACTTGATGTATTTTCGAAGTAGAACTATAATTTGTGAATGATGGAAATTGGGAGCAGCCATAATTTTGACCTGTAAACGAACTTGTATCCGTTGGTTGTTGAATCCAATACTTATCATAAGTCAATGAATCTTCAGTAAAGTAAATGTTAATACCTCTTGGTATATTTTGATTAACATTTATTTGATTGTCTAAATAATTTAAATACCAATTTGAAATTCCAGGACATTTAATTGTTTGTGGATCATTTTTATTATTCCAACCAAAATTATCTCTAATGAATATTTTGTTAGCTATAAATTGAATTCTTGAATCTGATACAAAATCTGTTCCTACATAACACAATGGATCATTAGGATTTACCCAATTTGCATATATACGATTTAACTCATTTATCATATCATTTATAATAGATTGTTCCTCTTGATTGTCCTCCCTGAAGTTTCCTGTTCCATCACTTTTTTGTATAAATACAAGATTTAATCTGATAGAAATTATTTGTTGATTAAGATTAGGTATAAATTTACGGCAAAAATCGATTGAGTTATCAAAAATATAGCAGTTGTTTGTTGTTAATATATTCTGTATTAAATTAGTTGATTCTAAAGTACAATAATCATTATCAAAATTTGGCAATAATTCCCACGGTATAGATTGAGAAAAAGTAGCTGTTTTGATAAATAATACGAACGATAAATATAAAATTAAATTTTTCATAATTTAATAATTTTAGTTTTAAATTTTTCTCCATTTGTAAGTTTTACAGATATTAGGTATACACCGTTTATTAAATCAGATAAATCGATACTGTAAATATTTTTCTCAAATGTTTTAATTATTCTTCCATCCAATGATATTATTGTTACATTATCCATCGAATAACTTGATCTGTTATTGATATAAATATTGTCTTTTACAAATGTTGGATAAATAGTAATCGATCTGTTTTGATTAATGCTTTTGTTCCCTAAAATAATATTATCAATATTTGCAAAAGCGATGTAGAATTTATACATTTCGAAATTGTTCGATCCAACATTCAAAATATAATTACTATTCACGTTTTTTATTTGAATTTCCGATGTGTCTTTTAAATATTCTTTGAAAGTATATGTCCCTGCATCAAACCAACCACCATAAGTCCAATCTGTAATTAAACTGTAATTTCTATTAACACTATTAAATAGTAATTTATCCCAATTTAATGTAAATGGCATGGAATCTATAGGTATTGCAATAGCAATTGCATTACGTTCAATCCAGCCAATTGAGGGTGGAACTATTTGTTTTTTTGAAAAACCAATATTCTTATTGTCATTTACTATAATAAGCGGACAAACATTATTTTTATACGATGACAATGAATAAATGGATTCATTAAATTCTAAGTCTATTCCAAATGTAGCGTTTGATGAATAACCAAATTCTAAAGAATCTCTATTACCATTTTTATTCATCAGCATTATTTTAAACGCAAAATCCTGCCCATGTAAAAAAACAGATAAAAAAATAAAAGATAAAACTATTTTCGTTTTCATTTCTTCTACCTATTTATTTCGTTAATATCATTCTCTTAGTATCAATTACATTACCATTGGTTATTAAAGCATAAAGATACATGCCTGCGGGATATTCCAAGCCTTTAATTATCAGGTTTCCTTTCCCTCTTTCAGCTATCGGGTAGCTTTTTAGCTGGGCGCCGTTCATATCGTAAATATAAATAGCGGCGGTTGTGATTGTAACTGGTAGGTAATATGAAATAGCAGTTGATAAGTTAAACGGATTGGGATTGTTTTGTTCTAAAACAGGATATGTTAAAGGATTTGTTTCAAACATTGTATTAATGGAAGAATTAATCTTACTCTTCTGGGGTTGAGAAGTTTTTTCAAGTAACGAGATTCTTTCGTTTAAGTTTTCAATTGTCATTTGTTGTTCTTTCATTCCCTCCACAAGTAGGGCAATCAAATCGGTATAAGCAATAGCTTTTGTCCCATTTACAGTGGTTCGTACAACTTCAGGGATAATTTTTTCAATTTCTTGCGCCAGAAATCCAATATGTTCAAGCGTCGCATCTTCGTCAGCTATTTGTTTCAGGGTTGATTGTTCTAATTTCGGAACATCAATTTTTGTTGTTTCACTTTTTTTTAAATCATTTTTCTCATCAACCGAATAGTTTGTTACTTCTTCATTATTTATTGTCTGGGTTACACTTATATTTTTATACTTATAACTAACACCACGCATTCTCATAATCTTTTGAATGGGGTTTTCAATGTTTCTGATATTAGTTTTTAAGGTCGAGTCGGACGTTACTAATATCCCATTTGTGTATGCAGTTCCATCTCCTTTTACATAAAAATTATAATTTGAATATCCTAACCCGCTTGCAAATGCAAGACTTGTTCCCCTAAAAACACGAGAGTAAATTGATGTGCCATTTATTGTGCTGCTGCTATGTTGGGAATAAATACCTAATCCATCAGAGCTTTGAGTGGTAACACATAATCCCATGGGAAAATAGTTAGAATTTGTTTGTACGACATTTAATGCTCCCCCATACTCACCTATGTAGTCTTTTTCAGAGACACACACTGCTCCGTACATAAATCCTATACCTCTTTGTGGTATAGATTTTACGTCTGTTAGGAAAGTGTAATATTCATCAGATGTGATTTTCAATGCAGGTTCATTCCAGTTTGTTTTAAATAAGCATAATCCTGTATTATCACCATCTCCGATATTAATTTGAATATCTCCATAGTTGGAGGTAGTACTTCTTAATCCAATCTTTCCGTTGTTTAAAACTTTTAGTTGAGCACATATATTTCCGGCTACAAAAATTAAAATTGTAATAAGAGTGAATTTCGTTGTTTTCATAATGATTTTTTATTTAATTAGTTGGAGTTATATTGCTAATAATTATAATGATAATCAAGAAATAAAATAATTTTGAAGGTAACAAAATTTGTTTTAAAGGTGAAGTTGATCTAATTTTAATTCAGATTCAAAAATTATTATTGCGTTGTGAATTATAGAAAGGAAAGAGTAGAATTGTTTAATATTTTTTTATTGTAAAGATATTTTGAAAAGAAAAGTTGAGTAAAATATTTTTTTTGGATCAAAATTATTAATCTTTCAAATTCGAGTGTAAACTTATAACGATTTCTTAATCAACGTTAGCAATGATTACCACATAATTTTTTCCGTACTTTTTCGCACATTTCGGGCATGTTGTGTACCACATATACATTTTCCCTGTAGTGATTCCTTTTTGTTTAGCTTTTTCAAAATAATCTTTGCACCATTTATCGGTATCCCGAAAGTCGCCTTCATATACACGGCTATAGAATTTACCTGAAATAGTCAGATTCTCAGCATTGGGAATTTGTTTGTCAACTGCAAGGAACAAATCCATATTCAATTTAGAAGTGTGATCAGATAGGCACAGCCAGTCAGGCACTTGTGCTCCTGCAGCATCTACCTTTTTATTCAACTTTGTAATTACCTGACCAAAATTCAGCGGCATAAAAAACAAAGTGCAAACTTTACCTTTTATAAACGTTTTTTCTGTCCATTCAAGTATAACATCATCCCATGGAGCAGGATGAAACGGAGGGCAGCATTCATTTTCCTGTGTGATCATATTTATCAGATTTTGAAGGTGATTATTGGTTACAAAAGTAATAAGTTATCGGTATAAATATTCAAAATCTTATGAAATTTCAAAGAAATTTAATCAATCGGTTTTATGTGATTTTTTATGACCACTAATTTTTAAGAAATATCAAATTCAACATTTATTTATTAGTCATAATTTCCAGAATCATTTTATCAGTTTCGTTCATTCCATCGCGCCCAATACGTGTCAGATTAAGGATTGTTTTATCAACATCTTCATCGGTAATTCCTTCAACTGCCGTAACAACCTTATTGTCGATGGCCATTAACGCAGACAAAGAAGCCGAAGAAACGCCATTAGCAACCTTAAGCGCGCAACTCGGTTTAGCGCCATCGCAAATCATACCCGTGATATTCCCTATCATGTTTTTGATAGAATATCCAATCTGCTCACGTGTTCCACCCATCAGATAAGTGATTCCACAAGCTGCCCCGGTTGCAGCTACTACAGCGCCACAAAGTCCCGACAAACGTCCAAGACTTTGTTTCATATAAATTGTCATCAGGTGGCTTAGAGTCAATGCACGAATCAGTTCTTCGTCTGTTTTTTTATGTTCTTCAGCAAAAACAGTTACCGGAAGTGTGGCAGCAATTCCCTGATTCCCGCTGCCCGAATTGCTCATAACAGGAAATGGAGCGCCTGCCATACGTGCATCGCAGGCAGCAGCCGTTACCGAAAGCATTCGGGTGTAAACATTATCGCCTAACATACCCTTTGCAAGCGTAAGTGAAACGCCGTGACCATACTCACCTTTCATCGACTCTGTAGCAGCAGCATTATTCAACTCACCCGATTCTTTGATAAAACTCAATTCTTCTACAGGCGTTTCAAGGGCAAACTCGCAAACTTTGTTAAACGTGAACCCGAAATCATTTTCAATTTCTTGTCCGGTTGGCTCATCGTATAAATGCAACAGGACCTTTTCATTGATCTGAAGATGTGAAAACCTTGAATGTTCTTTGTTGATAATTACTTTTGAAGTAATGTTACCGGCTGAAGCTACAACTTCAATATAAAGTTTTTCTTCAATATTTTCTTTTAAATGGATATTGATGACTTTGTTGTCAATCATCATTTTTCCTGCCTGTAATGATTCCGGAGTAATATCTTTAAGTACTTCAAGTCCATATTCTGATTTACCAATAAGTGCTCCCATTGCAATTGCTATTGGCAAGCCAACCATGCCTGTACCGGGAATGCCTACACCCATGGCATTTTTTAGCACGTTTGCACTCAAAAACACATCAATCTTTTCGGGTATTTTTCCCAACAGTTCCTTTGCTTTTGCCACAGCTAATGCTACTGCAACAGGCTCAGTACATCCGATGGCAGGTTTTACTTCTTTATGCAGTAGTGCTATTATTTGATCTCTATCTGATTTTTGGAGCATTGTTTCAGTTTATTTGAAATTAATGTTTTTTTTAAATATTCCTGTTTGTATCAAAATTTGTTTTGGAATAATTATGCAAATATAGATAGATAAAATTATCTTTTACTAATAATTTCTCAGGAAAGTGTTGAAATAAATACTTTTATTATCAAAAAAATATCCCGCTACTTTGGGTGTTAGCGGGATATTTTTCGGTCTAAAAATCGTTTCTACAATTTATAAAGTCTTTCCTGCACAGCTTTAATATCTTCCGAATGCAGATAATCATCGTAATCCATTTGCTTATCGATAATTCCGTTTGGAGTAAGTTCGATAATACGGCCACAAACCGTGCCGATAAATTCACGGTCGTGCGATGACATCAGCACATTTCCCTTGAAATTTATCAACGTATTATTGAATGCCTGAATAGATTCCAAATCGAGGTGATTGGCCGGTGAATCAAGCATCAACAAATTGGCATTGGTAAGCATCATGCGCGAAATCATGCAACGCATTTTTTCGCCTCCTGAAAGCACCGATGCTTTTTTATAAATATCATCGCCTGAGAAAAGCATTTTGCCAAGATAACTACGTATAAATGATTCAGTTGTATCAGAAGTAAACTGACCGAGCCAGTCCGAAAGTGTTAAATCAGTATTGAAAAATTCTGAATTATCAAGCGGTAAGTACGAATGAGTAATGGTAATTCCCCAGTTGTAAGTTCCTTCGTGCTCTTTATCGTGTCCGTTAATAATTTCGAAAAAGGCGGTCATAGCTCGCGGGTCGCGCGAAACAAAGGCAATTTTATCGTTTTTCTCAACATTGAAATTCACATCTTTGAAAAGCACTGTGCCATCGGCAAGTGTTTTACCCAATCCATGAATTTCGAGCACCATATTTCCCGGTTCGCGATCGGGTGTAAAAATAATTCCCGGATAACGGCGGGTTGATGGCTGAATTTCGTCCACATTGAGTTTTTCGAGCATTTTCCGGCGACTCGTAGCCTGTTTCGATTTTGCAACATTGGCACTGAAACGGCGAATGAATTCCTCGAGTTCCTTACGTTTTTCCTCAGCTTTTTTATTCTGCATTTGCTGCTGACGCAATGCCAACTGACTCGATTCGTACCAGAAAGTGTAGTTCCCGGCAAAAAGCGTAACTTTTCCGTAATCAATATCAACGGTGTGCGTGCTTACCGAATCGAGAAAACGACGGTCGTGTGAAACAACCAGCACAGTATTTTCGTAATTAGCCAGATAATCTTCGAGCCACATTACGGTTTCAAGGTCGAGGTCGTTCGTTGGTTCATCGAGCAATAAATTATCAGGATTACCGAATAATGCCCTTGCAAGCAGCACTTTAACTTTTTCGTTACCGCTTAATTCGGACATTAACTGGTAATGCAATGCTTCGTTGATTCCCAAGCCACTTAACAAAGCAGCGGCATCACTTTCGGCATTCCAACCATTCATTTCGCCAAACATATCCTCAAGTTCAGAAGCACGAATTCCATCGGCATCTGTAAAATCTTCTTTCAGATAAATGGCATCTTTTTCTTCTTTTACCTTCCAGAGTTTTTCGTGACCCATCATCACTGTGTCGATTACAGTGAAATTGTCGAATTTATAATGATCCTGTTCGAGCACAGAAAGACGTTCGCCATGACCAAACTGTATTGTTCCGCAGGTTTGGTCGAGTTGACCGCTTAGCATACGAATAAGCGTGGATTTGCCGGCTCCGTTAGCGCCAATTATGCCATAGCAATTACCGGCGGTAAACTTCATGTTAACATCAGAAAACAACACACGTTTTCCGAATTGAATAGAAATGTCAGAAAGAATAATCATTTTGTTATTTACAATTTACATATTTACGATTTACAATTTTCTGATAAGGCTTAAATTGAAAAAACATATTGTATTTATACCTGAACATCATTAAAAAGTGTAAGTGTAAATCAGATTGATAAAAAAAACAAGGAACAGAACTTGCAGAGAAATACGGCAGGTTCTATTCCATGGTAGTAAGATTTTATTTGAAATTTAATCGTTCAAAATTCCAAGCTGATGCGCACAATTTGTAATTTTCGTAACCGATTCATCGATTTGTTCAAATGTATGTGTAGCCATAAGTGAATATCTGATAAGTGTATCTTCAGACGGCACAGCGGGCGAAACTACAGGATTAACAAAAACTCCATCGTCCATCAGCATACGTGTAAGTTGGAAAGTTTTCATATTATCCCTTATATAAAGCGGTATGATTGGCGTTTCAGATGGTCCGATTTCGAAACCGGCTTTCAGAAAACCTTCTTTTGCGCGCGCTGTATTAGCCCAAAGTGCATCTTTTCGCCAGGTTTCTTCAGCCATTACATCCAAAGCTGCTAAAACACAACCTGTAGAAGCAGGCGTAATTGAAGCGCTGAATATCAGCGTACGTGAATTGTGTTTTAGATAATTGATAATGTTTTCGTCGGATGCAATAAATCCACCGATAGTACCAAGCGATTTACTGAAGGTACCCATAATCAGGTCAACATCATTAGACAATCCGAAATGCTCGCATACTCCTGCACCTGTTGCACCAAATACTCCCAGCGAATGTGCTTCATCAACATAAATTGAAGCATTATATTTTTTGGAAAGCTCTACAATTTCGGGTAACCTAACAACATCTCCCTCCATACTGAAAACACCATCAACTACAATTAGTTTGAGCTTATCATACTCACATCTTTTCAATACTTTTTCGAGCGACTCCATATCGTTATGACGATATTTAATCTGTTTGGAAAAAGAAAGACGTTTACCCTCGATTATTGATGCATGATCTCGTTCATCAAAAATAAGATAATCCTCACGACCAGTGAGACATGATATTACACCTGAATTAACAGTAAATCCTGTGGCATAAACCAATGCCGACTGCTTGTGAACAAGTTTTGCAAGTCTTTCTTCAAGTTCAATGTGTATATCGAGTGTTCCGTTCAGAAAACGCGATCCGGCACAACCGGTACCATATTTTTCCACAGCTTTAATAGCGCCTTCTTTTAAACGAGGATGGTTTGTAAGACCAAGATAACTGTTTGATCCAAACATTAAAACCGGCTTACCATCGATTGTTACAACTGTATCCTGATCTGACTCAATTGGTCTGAAATATGGATACACACCTAAAGCTTTCGCTTGTTGCGGGGCATCATAACGCCCCATTACAGTACTTAGTTGACTCATAAATTATGCGTGTTTCTAAAATCGGGTGCAAAGATACTATAATTTTGTATTAATTCTAACATTTCAATTTTGCGGTATAAAACTAATGAAATATAGAGATTTAATATATTGATTATAAAGTAGTTATGTTAATACAATCATTCATACCCATTGTTCTCTAACAATAAATTTTTTGTGTTTTTTTCAATGAATTTGTTTATTAATATTTATAGTGAAATTTCTAAACTAAATAATTTATTGAATTAATTTCTTATCGAAATATATTCAAATGTCCGTTTTATAACCATTTTTTTCTACGAAAATAATACAGTACCGCACCGGCAAAAGCAATCATTAGAATAATTGAGAAAAGGTAGCCGTATCGCCAATTGAGTTCGGGCATAAACTTGAAGTTCATACCATACATACTTGCAATTAGTGTAGGCGGCATAAAAATTACCGATACTACGGTAAAGATTTTTATAATCTTGTTTTGTTGCAGGTTTACAAGACCAAGAAAAGTATCCTGGAGATAATCAAGTCTGTCAAATCCAAAACGGGTATATTCAAACAGTGAATTAATGTCTTTTATAATCATTGTGAGTCGGGGAAGCAACTCATCAGGAAAAAAACTACACTTCATTACATTTGAAACCACACGTTGTTTATCAATAATATTCTGACGGATAATCATCACCTTTTCCTGCAAATCTTTAATCTGAATCAGGATATCCTGATCTAAATCGTCTTCGGTATTCAATGTTTTTGATAAGCTTGTAATCTGATCTGTTATTTCCTCAATCATATCGGCGTCGTATTCAACACGCGTTTCTAAAAGTGCGGTAAAAACATGATAGCCTGTGGGAAAACTTTTAGTATTAGCGAAAATCTTTTTTACAGTTTCGCTGAATGACTTTAGTTCGGCATCGCGCACCGACACCAGAATTCCATTTTTCAGAATAAATGATACCGGTTGCATTTGGTAATTATCCTGCAAAAAGTTTGAGTTTGCAACAATACTGTCATCGGTTTGAATATATCGCGAACTCATTTCGATTTCTTCAATTTCTTCATCTTCCTGAATATAGATTTTCAGAAATTGTTCTAATTCTGCTTCTTCTGATGCAGGTACGTCATTCAGGTCAATCCAAATCAGACTTTTCTGATTAACTTTTTTGATTATATCCAGTGTTCTTGAAATTTTCAGTCGTCCACCTTCCTGATAGAATATTCTTAATTCTGACATGTTTCGCTTCCTTTCGTGCTTTAATTTTTTAATTCATGTTATAAAGCTTGAAACTGTCTGAAAAAGGTATTACTTACAGGCAGTTTCAATTAAATTGGTAAGATTGACAAAAGCTTTCACATCGAGCTGTTCGGGCCTTAAATCAAAAACCGGATCTGAAAAAACCGGATTTTCTTTTCCTACAAGCTGTTTTAGCGAATTGCGCATTGTCTTTCGGCGCTGATTAAAGGCTGTTTTCACCACAGTTTTAAATAGTGTTTCGTTGCATTTCAAACTCGAAACATTATTACGTGTTAGGCGAATAACAGCCGATTTGACCTTTGGCGGAGGGTCAAAAACATGTTCGTGAACTGTAAAAAGATAATCGATAGTATAAAAAGCCTGCATGAGTACGCTCAGAATTCCGTAGGTTTTATTCCCATGGCGTGAAGCCATACGTTCGGCTACTTCTTTCTGAATCATGCAAACGGTGCAGGGAATTGTATCTTTATTATCAAGAATTTTAAAAAAAATCTGACTTGAAATATTATAGGGAAAGTTGCCAATTACAAAAAAATTGCCATCGAAAATAGTTTTTATATCAATTTTCAGGAAATCAGCCTCGATGACTTTGAGTTTTGGGTAATGCTGATTCAGGTAAATTACCGATTCGGTATCGAGCTCAACGGCTTTAAGATTGATTTTATCGTTGGGAAGTAGAAATTGGGTAAGAACACCAGTGCCGGGTCCTATTTCGAGAACGTTGGTATCAACATCGACCTGAAGCGCCGATGCAATGTTGTAAGCAATTTCCCGATCGCGCAGGAAGTGCTGTCCCAAGTATTTTTTTGCTTTTACTTGTGTCATGCTGCTTATGATAGTCGTCGGGCATATTGATTTTTACTAAAAAATTATCTGTTAAAAAATATGTCGAAAGATTTTTTGAATTGAAGTGAAATACTATTCTACCGTAAATTTTAAATTTACCACTGTATTTGTTTAATCTTATATAGTATCTTTGCAACAAATAAAATTTGGACGCGCAAAATTAAGCAAAATAGTTCAATTATCCTAAACTTTCAGATTTTAACACTAAGCGCTATTAGTTCATGAGAAATCTTTTTGAAAAAATTGGCAGATGGATAATCATCATAATTGATTTTTTCTATACGCCTTTCAGCAAGTATGTTACCCGTCAGTTTTTTCGCTATGGCGCTACCGGAGTTGCAAATCTGATTTTTGACTGGGTTTTATACTTTTTTATTTTCAACTTTGTGTTAAAGAAAGAAATGCTTCATTTAGGTGTAGTAACTTTCAGTTCGCACATTGCAACTTTAGCTATAAAATTTCCCATAACACTTACTTCAGGTTTTCTGCTGCAAAAGTATGTTACATTCACCGACTCAACCAATCGGGGACATGAGCAACTTTTCAGATATTATCTGGTTGCTTTTATCAATTTAGGTCTTGTATATTTGGGGCTTAAACTTTTTGTTGATATTCTGCATTTTTACCCTTCAATAGCCAATGCAATTGTATCGGTTCTTGTTACAATTTTCAGCTATTTTTCGCAGAAAAAGTTCACTTTCAAAACACAGAAATAAATAGCGTTCAAGCAAAGAAAAAATGTCTCATAACCCAACACCGGAAAACTTCGCTGAAATCAGAAAAAACCGATTTATGCGTTTTTCAGTCATAATTGTTATGTTGGCTTCGGTTGCTTTTCTTGTTTATAAACTTGCCACTTATCCCGATTATAAATCATTATTCAATGAGTTGAAGTCAATGCCATTGCAAAATTATGCATGGCTTTTAATTACTTTTTTGCTGCTCCCGCTTAATTGGCTTGCTGAATCGGTAAAATGGAAAATTATTGTTTCGGAAACTGAGAAAATTAGTCTTAAAATCGCTTTTAAATCAGTATTGGCAGGATTTTCAACAGGCTTTATTACCCCAAATCGTCTGGGCGATTTTGCCGGAAGAATTTATTTTTTGAATCAATCGAACCGTAAAACCGGAATAACTTTAAGTTTGATAAACAGCCTTTCGCAAAACATAGTGATAGCACTTTGCGGTATTCCGGCAGCAATATTATTCTTTGTACGCAAAGATATTGAAAGTGAAATTTCAATTAATTATTTTATTTTAGTGAGCATCATTCTTATCCTTCTGATAATCTTTTATCTCTTTTTACCTCGAATAAGCAAAAAAGTAAAATCCGAAAAATACAGTGCATTTCTTAAAGGAATCAGCAATTTTTCCTATAAAAAACAAATCGGTATAATTCTTATTGGATTGATACGATTTGTGATTTTTTCTTTTCAGTTTTACGCAATGCTTCACTTTTTCGGAGTTCAACTCACTATTTACGAAGCTTTTATTGCCATTCCGGCCAATTATCTTTTTGTTACCTTTACACCCTCGGCGGCTTTTTCCGAACCAATAATAAGAAGTTCATACGCTGTATGTTTTATTGGTGAATTTTCGACACAAACCATTGGAATAGCACTTTCAGGCACAGGAATCTGGATTGTGAACTATGTTATTTCAATGATTATTGGGAATGTTTTAATCATCGGTTCAAATAAAGAGAAAATATTAAAAGAAAAGACGTAAACTGATAAGTATTCATCAACAATTTATATGTTAATGTTGTTTTTATAGAAATTTAATTACCAAACAAAAGCCATTTGTAATGAAAAAAACTATATCAACACTGCTGTTTTTTCTGTTACTAAGCCCTTCATTTATCAATAGTCAAAGTACCTCGCTGCGCTCAAATGAAAAGCTTACTGTAGATAGTGCCGGAAATTATAACGATTACATCATTGAACATTGGAAAAAATCACACGTTAAATTTAAATACGTTGCGGATATGTTGAACGAGCCTATCAAGTCGAAAGTAGCTTATCTTACAGAACTTAAAGCCGCTACAAAGTTTTTTGTTGAAACAATAGCTTTATTTGGAAATTTGAACGAATTCAATGGAGATGACATGAATTTTAAGTTTAACACATTGAATCTACTTAAATATTACAAGAATTGTACTGAAAAAGATTACCCTGAAATTGTAGAATTGCTTACTAAATCAAATCCAAATTATTCTCAGTTACAATCGAAACTCGATGCTCTAAATACCAAAGGAGAAAATCTGACAAAATTATTTCTGAAAGCGCAGGAAGATTTTGCCAAACTTTACAAACTTGAATTAAAATAATCAGATAACTTAAAAAAATGTTTGTGAGCTATGAAATGTCCAAAGGTTTTAGTTTTTTTATCATTATTTGTAACATCAATGTTGGTTTTTTCAACTAATCCAACAACAAAAAGGTGTACTGAATCAGATTTATTTCATGATGAAAAATCAATCAGCACATCGGATTCAAATATCGAAGGAATTAAAAAAATTATTGTTCACGGAATTTCCAAAGAAGAGTTTTTGGATGTTTGCGCTATACAATGGATTAAGCTTGATAATGATACAACTCAATATACAATTCAAAGAATTGATTTAGATAAACACTTAACTTACGATGATTTTGAAAAAGTAATTGAAGAATTAAACAAGTCGGAGGCTGTAAAATGTTTTAGCGCATCGCTTACTTCTGTTGATAATAGAAAAATTTATTCGCTTGAAATTGGCAATGGAAAACGAAATGTGGTGTTTGTGGGTGGAGTTCATGCACGCGAAGTTGCAAATCCTCAGTTCTTGATAAAGTTTGCCTCCAATTTGGCAAATGAGTACGAAAATCAAAATCCCGAGATTATAAATCTTTTATCTTCTTATAAAATAATTATGCTTCCGATTGCTAATCCTGATGGCTATACCGCATGCATGGAAGGTTTAAAACAAGTAAAAAATCAAAGTTTATTTTTTGGAAAATTTAAAAACTCTGAACTTGCGAAAGCAAAATCGAATGCCAACGGTGTTGATTTGAACAGAAATTTCCCCTCTTATAGTGCCAGTATTGCTTGGGAAGGCAACAAAATACGGTTGGGATTAAACGAAATAGAACCATCGCTCGATTATTTTGCAGGAAATTATCTCGGTAGTGAAAATGAAACAAAGGTTTTGATGAATTTCATCATGCTACGGGTTCCTTTCGCATTCAGGTTTGTTGATTTTCATTCGGCAGGCAGGTTAATTTATGCAGGAAAACCTCATTTGTCTGATGATTTTAATGATTTGTGTCAAAAAACCGGTATTATTATCAGAAACATAACAAAATATACTTTATACGGTTTGAATAACGAAAGCTCAGGCGAAGGCACTGATGGTACAGTTACCGATTTTGCAGCAGAAGTTGCAGCAGGTTTTGTATATAACGAAAAATTGGGACGGCTTGCACCTCCTGAAAATGATTCGTTAATAAAAAAATACGATAAATTAAAGTACCCTTGCTCGGTTAACACTGTTGAAACTCTGAAAACAAGCAAAAAAGAAGGTTTCGGATTAGTTCAAATTTCAACTCCAAAAATGCAGGCAGAAGAATGGAAAAAATACAATCTTGAAAAATTATTTTTTAGTTTGATAAGAGATTAATATAGTTACGAGTTACAAGTTACGAGTTACGAGTTACAAGTTACAGTTTCTTAATGCCTAAAAAACGTTGACCGTTTGTTGAAATACCTTTTTCTCATAAAGAGGTTAGGGATTTCCTAATATTCTCGTTCCACCGTTCGTATGAATTAAATCAGCCCGAGTGATTACAACCTCTTTTACTCCGGCGTTTATGGCTTCGAATGAGTTTTCAAGTTTGGGTATCATGCCACCGTTTATTATGCCATCGGCTACATATTTTTCGAATAAAGCAGGAGTTATTTCGGGAATTACACTTTCGTCGTCAGTTTCGCTCATCAGCACTCCTTTTTTCTCGAAACAAAACATCAGAGTTACTTCGAAATGTTTGGCAAGCGCTTTGGCAGCTTCTCCGGCAATGGTGTCGGCATTGGTGTTGAGCATATTGCCGGCATTGTCGTGTGTAAGCGGTGCTAAAACAGGAACTACGCCTCGGGCAATCAAATCGGCCAGAATATCGGCATTGACTTCTTTGACATCGCCTACAAATCCGTAATCCACATCCTTTACAGGGCGTTTTTCGGAACGCATATAGTTCAGGTCGGCGCCAGTAAGTCCGAGCGCATTTACGCCAATGGATTGTAGCCCGGCCACAATTTGCTTGTTTACCAATCCGCCATACACCATAGTGACCACTTTCAGCGTTTCTTCGTCGGTAATGCGGCGTCCGTTTACCATCTGGCTTTCGATACCGAGTTTAGTCGCAAGAGCAGTAGCCGAGCGACCACCACCATGCACGAGCACTTTGTGTCCCTCAATTTTTGAAAAATCGGATAGCAATTGTTTGAGTGTTTCGGAGTCTTCTACAATTTTACCTCCGACTTTTACGAGTGTAAGTTTATTCATTCTTTTTTACCACTAAGGCACTAAGGACACAAAGTGTCATAAAGTGATTTGGTTATTTTATTTGTTTTTTATCTGTTTTTGGTGGTAGAAAATTCTCACCTGTGATCACACTTTTACCTGTTTGCTCTTCCAGTTCCTTGCGGGCATTTTTGGCAACAGCACCTCCTTTTTTGCCTGCTTTAGCATTTTCATTCAGCCCTTTTGCTTTTTCTGTTTCAGCAATTTGTCGGGTCGAGAGTTCGGCAAGCGCAGTAAAAATTAATTCTCCTTCGCTCATGTGATCGCGCAAATTCTGAGTTTTTAAACCTTTCAGCGCTTTGTGCTCTTTTACTGTAAGATCCGACCATTCCTTATGAATAATGTTGGTGAGCATGGCAAACTCATCTTCTTTTTTTATTCCTGCATCTTTCCAATAATCAGTAAGCTTATTGCGGGTTTCCTGACCCATCATTCGTTGCTGAATCCACTTTTCGCTGCGTCCGAGCTTTCGCCAGTTTTCGCGTGCTCTGTCAAGACCCTGAGCAGGATCCTGAATTTCCTGCATACGCTCGTAACCCACTTTGGCAAGCCATTGTTTGAAAGGTTCTGCTTTGGGTGAAGGTATAGATTGAATGATACGAAACAAGGCTTTTGTGTCGGCACAATCAGTTGCGTAGCGCTTTCCGTCTGAAGAAACTAATTTGAGTTGTCGACAAATTGTCGACAACTCAATTCCATCTTCTGACTTTACTCGAGTTTTCATTTTAAACCAATAATCTCTTGCATTAAGACTGTCAGTCAGTGCTTCAACAACATCTACTACTGAGAAATACCATTTTTCTTCGGTTTCGTCCCAATGTGTGCGAATACGCATGGATTCG
>CAYONE010000096.1:0-16843 GCA_964405245.1 uncultured Paludibacter sp. | reverse complement strand
ATTTTGTTGATTATCAAATAATTATATAGCTATATAATTTTTGTCATGTACTAAACAAATTTTTATTAAATTCATAAAATCAGGGAATTATTTATGAAATGTACTTTTGTGTATAGAAGTTTCCTATCGTTCTCAGATTAAACGCTGAAAGGTTTTTCTAACGCTGTCAGGTTAAGCTAACAACAATCTGTCAGCGTACTTGTACCTGACAGGATTGAGATGAGTAAATGCTAAAACGAACCATGACACGGTGTAAATGAATGGTTCTAAGATTAAACGCTGTCAGGTTAAGCTAACAACCATCTGTCAGCGTACTTGTAACTGACAGGATTGAGATGAGTAAATGCTAAAACGAACCAACCGGAAAATAAATGCAGGAATACTGTTTTGGTTATGCCAAATAATTGCGTTAATTTTATCCGTCGAAATCACTGTGTCTGACTGCCGGTTTTGAAATAATTTTTTTATCAAATATCATCCGAAAAAAATATCTGCTGATAATAAAGGTTTGATTCTTAACGTTTAATTCTAAAAAATGAAATCTCACATTCTTTTCATTGTCCTGTCTGTTTTCTGCTTTTTTTCTACCTCCTGCGGTCAGAAACAGAATTCTACTCCAAATACATCGCATAAATCATTGTCGGCAAGAAAAGTAAATGTGATTCTTTTCGAAAATTTTCCTGAGGCAAGGGCAAAACACTTTGTGACCGAACTCAGAAAAGTGATTCCGGTAGTTGAAATAACAAAAGTTCACGAGAAATTGCCTGCAAGTGCCTGGTATGCTCCCCGCAGCAGATATCTGGCAATAAAGTTACTGGATTACATGAAAACCGTTACACCTGATGGCGCCATTTCGCTCGGACTGACCACGAAAGATATCAGTCAAATGAGAGGTGAAACTGACTGGGGAATAATGGGGCTAAGTTACAAGCCGGGTAAAACAGTTGTTGGCAGCAAGCCGAAAAAAATGACACCAGCTCTTTCAAATAGCAGACGAAAGAATAATATAAGAGAAGAAATAAAATGAAAATACGAGACTCATTGGTAACACTGAGACTTGTTCGATTTCAACCTTTATTGACTGCGTAAATTTGAATTAGGAAAAACTGTTACAGCCTAAACCACAGTCCTTATTGCTTTCTCATTTTCGAATGAAATTTAAACCAAACAACAACTCCACCAACTATGGTAAGGAGTATCAGAATGCCACAAAGCGGAACAACCAAAATATAAAACATACCCAGAAATGCTCCGTAAATTCGTCCAGTGTGAACTTCGAGCGCTAAGTTCCACAGCGATATTGGAGCATTTTCAATAATATTTTGGGGCATTGGCGTAAACTCATTTTCGCCGTTGATGTTCATAGCGCCATGTTGATATTCGAATGCTATGGGCTGCCCTTTGTAGTGGATCGAAAAGCCTGTTATTTTATAATCGCCTACGGGTGGTCCTTTCATTTCAGGACGAATATAGGGTTGTTTTTTTATCAGATCGAAAATCTCACCTGTTTTATAATTCCACATAAATAGACCTTCGAAAGATCCAATCATTATGTTTTCAGCATAAAGATGCTCAAAAACAGTTACACCCATTACACTGGCAGGTGGTTGACTCTCAACTAACTTAGCTTTGTTTTTAAAATCTTTATCAAACGAATAAAAACCTTCGGAAGTGGATAGAATAAACTGATCTTCTTCAGAAACATACATTATCCGGCGTAAAACATCAAACCAAGGATTTGGTGTGTCCAGCTCAGTAAAAGGTATTTTCGATATTCGGTTGTTGGCAATGACAATCAAAAGTGGCGGACGAAGAAACATACCTGTGAGGGTTGTCAAAATCAGAAAAATGGCTGTTATCCAACCAACTTTGTTATGCCATTTCAGATTCCATTTGTGTGTTTTCCGTATCGACTCTTGTTTGGGTTTATCTGTTTTTTTTCTTTTCAGTTGCCGTTTAGAGAAAAATAAAATCACGCCTCCTACACTTAAGAAAATAAAAACCAACGCCATTAAATCGACCAGCAATTTACCTAGTTCCCCATATATTTCGCCACTATGAATCACCCAAAGTGTTTTAAATAGACCCACTTTGTTGTCGTAATTCTCAGGTTGTGGTAGTTTGATGGTGTCGAAAGTATTCAGATTGGTGGTAACAAGCAGGTGAGAGCGTGTTAGTACAAAGGTACTATCACCTTTTTGGAGTATATCCACTATATTTTCCTCATGAAGAGGCAACGGTATTTTTAGCCATTGTTTTTGTTCGGGGTTAAATTCGTATAATCCAAATAATGTTCCTGCCAACAAAGTTTGGTTTGTTTTTAATAATTTAAAGATCTTTCGGTTATCCATTCCGGATGGGAATCCGGTATTAAAATCTGTGAATTTGGAGAAAGTAGAATCGGTATGCCAAACTCCAATATTGCCGTACAACAGAAAACTATTTTCGTTCAGTTTTACCGTGGCACGCACAGCGGCATTGTTCCAGTTTTTGTACTGATATTCTTCAGGCAGTAGGCTACGGTTTATATCCGTTGAAGAGAATAATGAACGGTGATTGAGAATTATACCTGATATTGAAAATAAAACAATCAACAACGCAATTGTCAACCCTACCCATTTTGGGTTTTTCTAAAAAATTTATACATACTTTTGTATTACCAATCCAGTAATTTTCGATCACCGCTAATGCTTTGTATCTCTGATATTTCCTGCGAAACCTCCAATGTCCCTTTGTATTCCTTGTTTGCATTTCGTATGGCGTAATAGTTTATCAGTATAAACTTTGGTCCCATGTGAAACCAAAAAGAAGCCACATCTTTTTCGCCTGTACGAAACGATTGGACTATACGTTCCACCACATGTACACTTTCGGGTGGATGACAAAATTGTACTTTTCTACCAATAATGGCTGGCGTACGTGGAAAAATTCGGTGTGGTGGATTGGAGTAAAAACGCACTGTGTCATTTTCGTCGACATACGTAATATCAACCGGCAAATGATTGAAAATAAGATTGAATTGTTCTGCCGTAAGTATGCCGGTTGGTAAATGAATTTTATCTTCAGTGCTGAAAATATTTTCCTTATTATTTAATCCGGCTTGTTTCAACTCCGCATAAGGTAGCCCGATGCCAATGGTTTGTTGGAGCATATCGGCAAATTCTTCGTTCGTCAGGGTTTCGAGTAGCATAGGGAAAATTATTTTTTCTTCCCTCAAGATAATGGTGTTTACATTGAAAAATACCAAGCCGCAAACTGAATTAAACTCCTTTAAATCAATTTCTACTGCTGATAATAATTCTACTAATCGTTTAACATTACGTTTTATATCGTCGTGAAACGACCACATCAGTTTGACACATTGGTGGTGTTTCCACTTACTTTCCAATACCGGAAAAACCACATTCTCGACCACCGTATAATGCAAAAAGAATTTCTCGAAAGCTTCTAACTTTTGTATTAATGCCTGAACATGAACTACTTCTGCCTGTTTGTTGATAGCTTTTATATGTTCCCGCATATCTTTTAAGTTAGCCAACGCCACAGCATTATCCTGTGTGTAAATGTCCAAAATTGAACCCTGTGCAGGTGTCAATGCAGGATATTCGAGAATGGTTTGGTACAGTATATTGAAAAGTTTGTTGGAAACAAATTTCAAATCTTCAATTGAAATTTGTTTCTCCATCAAAATATCAAAAGCACCCACAATATCATGTGGAATAAACTTACTTGTTTTAAGCGCGTGCTTTTCAATGAGTTGTAAACCATTTTCACCTTGCAGCAATCCCAGCATATAGTTTGCTAACTCTTCGGCTCTTTGTTCGGCGTTGTTTGTAAATTCGGACATAGTTGTTTTTGAAGCTTTAATAGTCTATTTTTTTACAAAACTACAAAATTGTTTTGGTAAAATAGATATGAAAAAGTTCGTCGCTTTCTTTATCAATCCAATGGCTGAAATTTAATCCGATGGCTTTATCTATTAAAGGAGCCGGCAAAAATGGTACAGTGAGTTTATACATGTCTGTACCATTGAGTTTTTTTAAATCTTCCATAACCTGCGCCACCGGATGCTCCCCATTTGCAAGCATTTGTCTGGCATCAAGTTCATTTGTAATTTCGCCGGAATAAAGCCAAGCCGGAGATTCAAAATTATAATTACTTTGTTCTGATGACATTGCAATTTCATCCTGACCAATTTCATTTCGGAGAAAATTTACAAGTTCACTAACCTGTACATTCCCAATAATTGCCGCCTGCTGCAATGTAGCCACTTTGCCTACAGTACGCCTCAGTATGGGGTTTTTTAGTTTTTCGAAAGCAGGAATATAATTTATAAGCACGTTTTCAAGTTGTGGATAATTTTCAATCACATCCATTACTTTTGTTTTTGGTGTGATAATAAGTTTTGTTGTTTCCATTTATGTAAGATATTTTTTTAAATTATTTGTAAGATAAAATTCGTTGCTCTCCCTCTAATTCGCGATATGGAGTTACATTGTGCGATACTTCGAGCGTGCCCAGATATTCACCTTTATCACTGCGTAATGCAAAATACTCAATATGAATCATTTTTCCGCCCATATTTATCCAAAATGGTGCACGGCTTTGCTTTCCTGTTTTAAAATCGTCGATAATTTTATCCACAATATGCGCACTTGCAGGTGGATGGCAATGACGAACATCGCGGTTGAGAATGGCTCTGTTACGCTGAAAAATACGTTCAGAACTTTGCGAAAAGTATTTTACCTTATCGTCTTTATCCACAAAAGTCATATCTACAGGTAGTGTATTGAGAATAGCCATAATTTCTTCGGCCGAAAAACTACCACTTGGCAATTGAATATTGCTTCCGCTTTTTTGCGATTCGTTAATTGATTGCTCTTCAGCCCATTCAGGTTTCCAATCAGTTTGAGGGTCGTACAAGCAGAACCCTATTTCGATAGATTGTTTACTTATTTCGTACCATTCGCCCTCATTAAGGGCATCGAGCGACATTGGAAACAGGATTTGCTCTTCTTTGGTAATCATTTCCTGTGCACTTTGAGCTGCAGGTTTTAAAATCATATCGGCAATTGCTTCAAATTCCTCTTTGGTAATATCCTCAACCTGTAGCACCTCAATGCTTCCTTTTATTTGCTCCCGTATTTCATCGTGCTTACCCCACATTACTTTTGGAGGACCCGTAATTTCGAGTTTTTCAAGATAAGGAAACAGCAGGTATTCTTTACGCTGATAATGCTTGTCCACGTCATACAGATTATTGTACAACCCACGTAGCTTAATCACTTTATCAGTCAGGATTTCCTCGCTACTATGAACTATTTCGGAAACAAGGGCGAAAATGGCATTTGTTACATGCTGAATTTCCTCGTTTTCTCGGCGAAATACATCCACAGGATGTCCGTCAGGCACAGGTTTCAATGTCGATAAGTCAACCCTGCCTTCGAGCACCGACGAATGTGCATCGCACAAACTCAAAATCTCCGATTCGGGTAATCCTTCCCCTATTAATTCCTGTTCCACTTCTACTACTTCGCCATACGGAATCTGACTTAATGAAAGTAATAATTCGTTACGAACTGACTCTTGTGTTCCGCCATGATGTAGTTTTAGAATCAATGACTTTAGTTTTTCTTTTCTGCTACGAGAATTATTTATTAATTCGCTCATAATTAATGTATTATTATCGCACATTGGGCGATAGGATGTTTAAAGATTTTTTGAAAGCAAGGATGCTTTCGGATATAAAATATTATTTTCTAAATGAATATTTACTCATACTCATAAAGTTTTTAATTTATTTGTTTAACATATTAGCTATTGCTTGCTTGTTTTGCTCGGCAGTAGGCGATGGTGTTTTTACCACCAACACTCTAAAGTCAGCATTGCTTTCGTTGTACAGGCAATGTGGAACATTTTTGGGACTATCAATAAGCCAATCTTTTGTTGCAGTTTGCTTTTCTTCACCTATTTCAATAATTCCCTCACCCTCAAGTACATAGAAAAATACATTTACTGCCGTTGTGTGTTTTTTAAGGCTTTCGCCTGGTTTTAAATGAATATGAACTACTTGCACATCTTCATTTGCATGCAATTTTCGGGCATCTACTCCATGTGGATTATTTGTAGTTGCCATTTCGTTATAATTTATTCTTTTCATTATTAACTGTCTTTGTTTGAGTTATAAGCGGGAAAACTGTTTCCAATTTTCCCGCAAGATTTTATTAATTTATTTTTTTAGCAAAGAAAGTCTTTTGAGCTAAATCGTAAAATACTATCAAGCCACCTAAAATCATCATACCATCGGGCAAAGTACGCACCCACAACCAGCCTTTCAAACTATCTACTGTCTCGCGCATACGAGCAAAGAAATAACCCGATTCCATTGCCACTTCGCTCTGATGAATTCCCACAATATAAGTTGGAATGGCATAGAGCAACGCCCCGATTGTCAAAACCCAGAACCCAATTTTACTCAATTTATCATTCCATACATAATTATTTGCCAATGCGTTGGCACGCGAAGTCATATAAAGAAACGCTAACGAAATGTAGCCAAATGCACCAAGCAGTGCTATGTGTCCGTGAGGCATGATAAGATAAGTGCCGTGTGAATAGTAGCTGATTGTTGGTGTGTTGATTACCATTCCGAAGAATCCGGCTCCAATCCAGTTCATTATAGCTGAACCGGCAATCCACATAAACGGTATACCAAAATGGAATTCTTCACCAGCATATAGTTTCTCACGCTGATTTTTCATGGCTTCGATAATCATCAGTGCCAATGGCAGAGGTTCAAGTGCCGAGAAAATACCACCAATGGCAATCCAATATTCATCAAGACCTTGCCAGAAATAATGGTGACCAACGCCCAATGTACCACTTAACGAAATAAGGAATAGTTCGAAGAACATAACCCTTACAGCAGTTTTATGGCTGATAAGACCCAGCGAAACGGTAAAGAATGCAATTACACCCGCTGCAAAAAGCTCAAATGTTAACTCTACCCACAAATGAATTACCCACCAACGATAATAATCATCAACCGTATAGTTTGGAATAATTTTGTGAACCGGCATCATACCTGCCATATAAAGCGTGGCAATAGCAAATGCCGACCAGATAATGGTACTAACAATAGGATTATTTGTTGCTGACTTTCGAATAAGCGAAATGATTAATAAAAACCAGAAAACCAATCCGATAACCAACCCAATATCCCAAACACGTGCCAGATTTATCAGCTCACGTCCTTCGTTACCTAACCAAAACCAGGTTTCGCGCATCTGTCCGGTTGCACCCATATATAAACCAATCATTGACCCAACTGCTACAACTAACAAAGCCGACCAAAGTACATCAACCAACCACGGATATTTATGATCTTTGTTGGCAACCCAGGGTGCAATTAACAATCCGCCAACTAACCAACCCACTGCAACCCACAAAATTGCCAACTGCGTATGCATTGAACGTAAAACGTTAAATGGCAATATCTCTTGCGAAACAATAAAATCTTTACTTGGTTCAGTGTATAAATGCGCTAAATAACCACCTAAAAATAGCTGAACCAAGAATAGTCCTGCTACGATTGGTACATACTTCAATAATTTCTTTTGCGATGGGAATATCGAAGTTATTTTCATTGCTGGTTCCAGATGTTCATCTTCGTCTTTTTTAAACAAATATTCGTAGGATAAATAAATCACTACAATGGTCAATGTCCACAAAACCAAGAATTCCCACAGCGAAATTTTATGAGAATTAAATGTCAAATCCTGATCGATGAGTGGTTCAGCAGGCCAGTTGTTCGACCATGTACGGTCAGTGCCTGTACGATAAGATGAAGCTACTAATTGTGCCCAATCTACAAAAGCTGCAATTTTCACAGCTTCTTCCGGTTTAATTACACCACCACGCCAAGCACGTTCAGGGTCGCCCTCTACAAGCAGTTTGGTGAGGTATTTCACATTTTCTTTGTAGGCAGCAGCCGACGCTTTGGTGTAAATAGTTTTGCTTTCGAGCAGCGTTGTTTGTTTTTTAAAGTCCTGTTTTACACGTTCTTTTACAGCTCCACGTTCCACTTCGGTCAGCTGAGCATTTTTCTTTTTATACAATTCCATACCATAATAATCGTACAAAAATGTAGCACGATAATGTACAAAGTCAGTGGAAAAATCGGGTCCCATATAAGCACCCATTCCCAACAACGAACCCCAGTCGGTTAAGTCAAACTGCTGAAAATACGCTTTACCCGCTACCACATCGTCGTAGGTGTAAAGTACTTCACCACTTTCCGCTGTTACTTCCTGCGGAATTGGTGGAACTTCTTTTTGGAGATTTGCCGTGTAATAAATCAACACCGATACCATTATCAGTGCAATAATCCAGAAAGAAGTGGATAACCCCTTCCTGCTCATAAACTTGTCGAGCAACGATTGTTTCATAACATTTTTGATTTTTAAATTTATATTAGAAATTGCGATTTGATACAAGAGGCTAAATAACAACTAACCAATAATAATTATACTGAGAGATTTAGTGCTTTGGGATATAAGATGTTGTTTTCCAAGTGAACATGAACATGTAAGTCATCCTCAAACTGTTCTAATAGTTTGAACGTCACCTGATATGTATTACAACCATCATCGGGTACGCTGTAATTTTTGCTGAGGACATTTATTTTGTCCATCGCTCCACCTGCAAATTCATGCTCTTTGCTCATGCGTCTGATTTCAGAAACTATTATTTCTTTGGCGTTGGAATCATTTGCACTCAATACGTCCTTTATTGCAGGAAATAAAATTTCTTCTTCAGCCTTCAGATGTTGCAATAGTTCCACATTTATTTCCGAAAATAATGTTGCAATTTCAATTAACTCTGAGTGATTTGCGCCATGAACATCCGCAATTTTTTGCGTATAAGAAGTCAATTGAGGAAGAAGTTTTAAAACCGTTTTGTGATGCGTATTCACAATATAGTCAATTAAGAAATCCAAATTCCATTCTTTGAAGTTATGCGTAGAGTCAGGCGTTGTAGCCTCTAAACCTACCAATTGCATCTCAATTGTTGAGATATTCAACTTTTTGTCACGGCAAGCCTCCTCAAGGTTTTGATTTCCACCACAACAAAAATCTATACCTGCATTTTTGAAAACTTCGGCGGCTCTGAAATCGTGCGTTACAATTTCGCCAATTTTTCTATTTTTATAATTTTCCATACCTTTTTAATTTTCTTATTTCAAATAAATACTACTTAACTCGTCTACCATTTTCAGGTATTTGCCATGATACTCATCACTTGGGGTAGATAAATTGGCATCTTTAAAATCAACAGTCATAACTTCAATTATTTCCGGTGACAATGCTCTTAAAGCCATAGGATAAAGAACATTATTTTCTTTGTTAATATGATTGGTAAGCAGGTTACAGTAACTCAATAAATTGTCTTTTATCTGATTGAAAGCTGAATATTCACCTATCTTCAATTGAGCAATTCCTTCTTCAACTAATTTTATGTATGCTCTACCTTGGTCATGCTCACTCATCATTACACCTATCGGACCACCATTACGCGCTACACCACACTTCTCCATTTCCACAAACAACACATCCTCTTCTTTAAGATGGTGGTATTTATCCGCAAATTTCTTTACAAAATCAACAATCATTTCTACATGATTCAGATTGATGTCGGTTTTATCTTTGCTGTTCAATATGCGTTGAGTTACCTCAATCATTCTCAGTATACTGTCGTGTTCTTTTACTAAAATATCTATTGCATTCATATTTATTTGTTTTAAATTGATTTAGCGTTTAATACTACATGGATATGGTATTTATTTTTAAAATAAATCCCCAGAGATTCACACTTAATTACTATACTCTGTTATTTTGTTAAATATTTCTTTTATTGACCGATGCTATGGGCATTTAGCGGGTCGTTGTTTATTCTGTTTTATAGCCATAGCTTTCATTACATTGCCAATAGCACCGAGAGAATTATTACATCTTGTAAAAAAGGAATCAAATATGCCCAGAAAATCCCTTTTGTTTCAAGTATCGATTTTGCTAAAAACCATCACAAAAATCCGGCAACTATTACCCCGGAAAGTCCTCCTGGGTTTCCCCAGTAATGTATTATACCAAATATTAATGCTGAAACTATCGGTATAGTCTTATTTTTGAGTCTGTCTTTGAGTACAATAACAACTCCTAAACGGGTAATACTTTCTTCTACAAACGAATTGGATAGTGCAAAAGCAATGCTAAGGGGCAAAATACTTAATATATTTTCGAATGAAATTTCACTTTCTCTTACAATCTGAAAATAAATAATAATAGCCGTCACAATAGATATTATTATTGCAATATTTCGACCGAAATGAAACCAGTTTTCTGTTTGTTTCGGTTTTATTCCAACGATAGGTTCTGGAATAATCTTAGCTGAGATATCTCCTTTTCTGAAATATTCAAGAAATTCAGGTCTTTTAAACCACCATAAGACAAATAAGAAAACACCTGTGCCTAAAAGTGTAATTGTCTGATATAATATCTGTTTGTTTATTGCTTTAGACAAGTTGTCAAAAATCACAATTCCATTTGTCAAACTGCTTACGAGGACTAGTGTAATTGTAAGACCAATTATTAACAGAAGCAATATAATGTCTTTTGATTTCAATATGTTTCTATCCATTTCTTTATATAGATCGTTTCATTTTTAAAATACCCGCTAACGTTTTTGTTAGTCCGCTTTTGGTTGGATAACTTCTGTGCTCTGTGATATTGTTAAATATCAACGCAACAAGAAACAAAATTAAACAACCCGTCAATACAGGTGATAAAACATAAGTATAACCGAGCGTCTTTACTTTCTCAGAACCAATTACAGCAATTAATGCTGTAGCACCTCCGGGTGGGTGTAATGTTTTTGTAACCTGCATAAGCACAATAGATAATCCCACTGCAAGCGGCGCATTCAACCAGATAATGTCAGGTATAATTTTATAAATTGTTACCCCAACAATATCAGAAACTATATGCCCTCCTATTAAATTACGAGGTTGCGCTAGCGGACTTTGTATTGCACCATAAACCAAAACACTCGAAGCACCAAAAGACCCAATCAAAAATATATTCTCACACTTTGTCAATGTTAGACCTTGCAAATAAGCAATAAGTCCGATGCCAACAAATGCTCCTAAAAAAGACCAAATATGCTCTCTAAGGTCTATTAAAGTTTCCCTATAAATAATATGTTTAGAAACTTTAAAACCGTGTGCAATTCTTTTTCTCATTATCTGGATTAAATCATGTCATTTTCGACAAATACCACAGCAAGGTAGCATTTGTTTGTAAAAAAATTAGTAACGTACAATCTTTGCAAAATCCATATCCGACAGCTTTGTTTCGCGAAAAAACTTATTCAAGTCAGCACGCATATATTGCCATGTATCATGCATTGCACAAGGATTTGTACACGAACACTCTTCAAATCCCAGCACACACCCATTCAGTTTATCCATTCCCTCAACCGAATCAATAACATCGAACAAGAAAATTTCATTTGGCATTCTCACAAAAACATATCCACCTTCACGCCCTTGAACACTTCGTATAAATCCCGACTTTGATAAATCTGTCATCAACCTGCGTAAATACTTGTCAGATACTTTCAACTCCTCCACCAATTGCTTAGCAGTATACAATTGTTCCGGCTTCTTTGCCATAAAAATTAATATCCGTAATGCGTACTCCGATGTTTTTGATAATTTCATTATATACTACCTCAATGTATTATTTTATGCAAAGGAAAAACAATTATTTTAATCCACAAAATAAAATCCAAAAAAGTTTAGTATTTTTGAGAAATTTATTTTCATTTCGTACTAATCGTAATTTATATTTACTCAAACCTCAGGTTTTCAATTACGTTTTATTACAATAAAGAAAAATGAAATACTAAAGTGTAACAAATATTACACTTCAAAAAGTTTTTTGAAAGTATATTTGCAGAATTAATGGAGTTTAGATTTTCATATAAGAATTACCAAATAGTTGAATATTTAATATATTGCTAGCACATTGATTAATGAAAAAGATTCTTGAATTATTATCCATACCAAAAGAGTTGAGAATTCCCGTGGCAATATTGGGCGGTATTGTTGTCGGTTTAGTTTTCTATACCGGATATATGGCTAGAATACATTCTTACCTATCTGATGACCCCTCTGCATGTGTAAATTGCCATATCATGACTCCCTATTATGAATCCTGGCGACATAGTTCTCATGCGCAATGGACTAACTGTAACGAATGCCATGTTCCTCACGATAATGCTTTCAAGAAATATGCGTTTAAAGCCAAAGACGGGCTATACCATTCAGCTATATTTACATTAAGAATGGAGCCTATTGCCATTCGTCCGCGTGAAGAAAGCTACGAAGTTATAATGAATAACTGTGTTAGATGTCATGGCGACCTTAATTCCAGTTGTCTCAAAAATACAGCAATTACTTACTCTGACACTCAAAAAGAAATGGGAAAAGCTTGTTGGGACTGTCATAGAGAAGTACCGCACGGTAGAATAAGTAGTATCGTTGCGTCGCCAAATGCGCCACTTACACCTCTTCCAAAATCACCCGTTCCGGATTGGCTCAAAAAAGCAATGAAATAATCAACTTTAAAAAAATATCAACTTATAAATTCGACAACATGTTTAACAAACTATTAGAAATTATCAAAAACAAACCCATACTTGGCTGGTTGCTATTCTTTGTTGTTTTGGGTGGCGTTTTCTTACTTGGATTATTGGCAGCATCTGTTACTGAACGACGCTCAGAGGTTGCTGGCTTATTCAATAATAAGCGGATTGATATTTCGGGTATTGAACCACGCAATGAATTATGGGGAAAAAATTACCCGCGTGAATACAACACTTGGTCAAAAACTGCCGATATGGACTTTAAAAGCAAGTATCTGGGCAACATGAAACAAGATGTACTGGAAGAACGTCCGGAAATGGTGGTGCTCTGGGCTGGCTACGCCTTTGCCATGCAATATGAAGCACCACGTGGACACAAATACGCGCTCGAAGATGTTCGAAACACAGTCAGAACAGGCTCTCCTGATCATAACGGTGGCGATATGCAACCCGCTACTTGCTGGACTTGCAAAAGTCCTGATGTTCCTCGTATGATGCACGAAAAGGGAATTGCCGAATTCTATGCAGGTAAATGGTCAAAACTAGGAGCTGAAATTGTAAATCCAATTGGCTGCGCCGATTGTCACGACCCCTTAACAATGAACTTAACTATTACCCGTCCGGGATTAATAGAGGCTTTTGAGCGACAAGGAAAAGACATAACAAAGGCTACTCCACAAGAAATGCGTAGTCTGGTTTGTGCACAATGTCATGTTGAGTATTATTTTAAAGGCGATGGAAAATACCTGACCTTCCCGTGGGATAAAGGAAGTAAAGTGGAAGATATGGAGAAGTATTACGATGAAATTGAACATGTCGATTGGGTGCATAAATTAAGTAAGGCTCCTATGCTGAAAGCACAACACCCGGATTATGAAATATTCATGATGGGACCACATGCTCAACGTGGATTAGCTTGTGCCGACTGTCACATGCCCTATAAATCAGAAGGAGGGATAAAATTCAGCGATCACCAAATTATGAGTCCTTTGAAGAATGTAGCCAGCACTTGCCAGACCTGCCATAAAGATAGCGAAGATAAACTTAAGGGTTATGTTTACGAATATCAGGATAAAGTAAATGAAATCAGAGATATCATAGAAAAGGATTTGGCAAAAGTACACATTACTGCTAAATACGCATGGGATAATGGAGCGACTGAAGCTCAAATGAAACCTGTACTAAATCTAATCCGTCAGGCTCAATGGCGTTGGGATTTTGCTTGTGCTTCACACGGTGCTGCCTTTCATGCTCCTGTCGAAACCCAACGCATTCTTTCACACAGTTTAGATAAAACTCACCAGGCCATGCTTGCCTTACAAAAAGTACTGTTTGCTCTTGGAAAAACTGAAGCGCAAATGCCCGACATCAGCACAAAAGAAAAGGCTCAGATTTATATTGGTCTCGACATGAAAGATATCAATGCCAAAAAAGAGGTTTTCAAGAAAACAATGATTCCAGAGTGGATCAAATCTGCAAAAGAGAAAAAGAAACTAATTTCTGTAGAAAGCTAAACAAAATACACAATTTAAAACACCTTGCTATTTCAGGGTGTTTTTTTAATCTTCTTTTCTTTTAAAATAAACAGTAATTTTCAGAATCATGACAACAAATCAACCCCAAAAACCAATTTGGCAAAAGCCATGGCACTTTACCGAAACAACACTGATTGTTGCAGGAATTTACCTTGTGGGCATGATGTTGCAACTAACTATCGGAGTATTTAAATTTTCGAACATTGCATGGCCATTAAATATAATTATAGGCGCAGGTGGTTTGGTGTTTATTTTTCTTATATCATTACGTAAACGTAGCTTTTTCTTCCAATGGTTTGCTGGTGTGCCTTTTTCTGTAACATTAATAGCTGCGTTACTTATTCAAACCATAATAATGGGCTTCACGCCTCAAATAACAGGTACACTAACAACTAAACCGGGAGTTTTCGATATTATTGGCTTTACTCGCATGACAAGTTCATGGCCATTTATTCTGATTTATTATTTTACCTTATTGGCTTTATTTGCCGCTGTTGTAAATCGACTTAAAACACCCAAATGGAAAGACTATGCATTCTACATCAATCATTTCGGATTGCTGATTTTTCTTTTTGCTTCCGGCTTTGGAGCTTCAGACATGAAACGATATGTAATGTATGTGGAGGAACGTGCAGATTTGCCTGAGTGGCGGGTTTACAGCGAGAATAAAGATGTTTTGGAACTGCCAATTGCCATTACCCTGAATGACTTTATAATGGAAGAATATGCTCCAAAGTTAGCGATTATTAATCGCAATACAGGTAAAGCTATTCCCGAAGAAGCACCTCTGTATTTTCAGCTTGCTGATAAAACAAACGAAGCAGAAATTGAAGGCTGGCAAATAAGTGTAGATACTTTTTATATGGAAGCCATACGCAATAGCGGGATGACATATCAGGAAATTCACATGCCCGGCTCTTGCCCGGCTGCAAAAGTTAGTGTAAAAGATTTAAAAATCGGAAAGAAACTAAGTGGCTGGGTGTGTTGTGGCAATTACGCTCAGCTATATATGCCATTAAGCATAACCGACAAATTCAGTTTGGTTATGACCCGTCCAGAAGCTAAAAGATACGCTTCGGACATAGAAGTTATAACAGAGTCAGGTGAAAAAGTGGCTGCCATTCTGGAAGTAAACAAGCCACTGAAAGTCGGAAATTGGACAATATATCAATATGGATATGATAACGATGCCGGTAAAGCTTCCATGTATAGCAGCTTCGAATTGGTCTACGACCCATGGCTTAACGCTGTTTATTTTGGAATAGCACTTTGTGCAATTGGTAGTTTGTGTTTATTTTGGATAGGATATAATAAACGAAAGGAGAAAAAACTATGATCGGTTGGGATAATTTTAATTTATTTGCCATATTTACCTTGATATGCTGGGTAAGTGCATTTGGCTTGTTACTATTCAGCAAAAAAACTCGTTTGGGATTACTGTTAACTGGACTCGGATTTGTTGTTTTCGGAACATTCATTGCACTACTATGGGTTAATCTGGAACGCCCTCCAATGCGTACAATGGGTGAAACTCGTCTATGGTATTCATTCTTCATTGTTTTAGTTGGTACTATTATTTACGCCAAATGGCGTTACAAATGGATGTTAAGTTATAGTCTGTTCGTAGCAATGATATTTGTAATTATAAATATCGTTAAGCCGGAAATACACTCCAAAAATTTAATGCCTGCTCTTCAAAGTATTTGGTTTGTACCTCACGTTACAGCATATATTTTATCGTATGCAATTTTAGGCGCATCCACCATCGTTGGAGTTAAGCAACTTTATCAGATAAATAAAACTGAGGACGAAACGCTGATGGAATTTACCGACAATCTGGTTTTTGTAGGCTTTGGCTTGCTAATGTTAGGTATGTTAATGGGTGCAGTGTGGGCAAAAGCCGCTTGGGGGCACTATTGGTCATGGGATCCTAAAGAAACATGGGCTTTTGTTACAGCAGCGGCCTACCTCTTTTATATTCACATACGCTGGAACAATAAATATCGAAAAACCGCTCTCTGGATGTTAATCCTTGCATTTATATGCCTTATGATTACATGGAAAGGAGTCAATTATCTCCCCTCTGCCAAAAATAGTGTGCATGTGTACGGGCAATAGTTATTAACCTCACACACACTCCTGTCAGGAGTTAGAGTTAGAACCCAAAATAATTTAGAATACTAAGACCAGCTACTCGTTTTTATTATTATAAACTAATCGCCCAAAAAGCAAAAAAAGCCACTGCAAGTAGGTGTTTATTATCAAACGCCTTGCAGTGGCTTTTATAGCTTTTTGATAATAGGCAGAGCGGTCACAGTACATTGTTTTTTAGCTCATTTAGAAGTTTACACACACTTAGAACAAAAAAAACAATGAACTGTGAAGCGTTAATTTGAGAAGTGATGATTATGAAGCGTGGCATTCCCAAAAACGAATATAAATATTTTTGTGAAAAAACCACTAAATAGCATTGTTAATCTATAAATAGTATCACTACTATCCGAAACTTTAAAAATTGAAAATGCCTGAGAATCTCATATTTTTGTAGTCTACCAAAACATACAGAAAAGATGAAACTCCACAGGCGCAGTAAAAATAACAAAAAA
>CAYONE010000095.1:0-16907 GCA_964405245.1 uncultured Paludibacter sp. | reverse complement strand
TTTTTCGGCACTAAAGCCGCTTAATATTTATTTTTTTTCTAACGGACTATTGTAACATTGAATACAAAAAAAATCACAGGCTGATTTTCATTGCGAAGCAGTATTCAGTAGATGTTTCAAATTTATTAACCCCTAAATATCTAATTTTTATGAAAATAATTCATTTACTTATTTCAATTGTAATTTTCTTCGTAGCTACTGCCAATGCTCAACCACCCGAAAAAATGAGTTATCAGGCTGTAGTACGCAATGAGAAAGGTGCTTTGGTAACCAACCGCACCATTGGGTTAAAAGCAAGCATTCAAAAATTTACATTTGCCATACCCAAACCGTTTTACACTACCATTTATGCCGAAACACATACGCCCGCTACCAATGAGAACGGTTTGATAAGCATTGCCATTGGCACAGGTAGTGTAATAGCAGGCTCGGTAAATTTTGCCGACATAAACTGGAGTGCCGAAAACTATTATTTGCGTACCGATATGGATTTGTCGGGCGGCACAGGATATCATATTTCAAGCACTCAACAAGTTTTAAGCGTGCCTTATGCTTTTACTGCCAAAACTGCGCAAAAAGCCGATACAGCTTCAAAAGCCTCAAAAGCTGATATTTCAAATAAATTAATTGTTGAAACAAATCAAGGGAATACTTTTGGAAAAATTAAACAATATTATTTCAAAACAGGATACAGTTCTCCTATGAATATCTCTGCAAAGGATTTAGGACTCACAGATAGAGATATTATTGACTTAAATGTGATAAGTATGGAAGTAGGTTGGGCGCCGGCAGTTCTTAATTCTGCCACTCAGTTCAGAGGTTTAAAAGATGGTATTACCTACGAAATTTATTTTGATATCAGAGAAGATTTTTGCGGCATAAAAATTTATTTTCCGGAAAAAACGGAATATTATGACAAGCAGGGTCGTATGGTTTATATGTTGTTGGAATAAACCTCTATAATAATTGACAAGCATGTAAATTATTTTTCAGATAGATTTCAGAAAATTTTCAGATGTTAAAATTACCTGTTACTATTAAAAGGTACAACATTTAAAACATGAGTTATGTAAATAAATCCGCAATAAAAAATTAGTACACTGCAGAATAATATTATCAAACAGAGCAAGTTATCAATTTAAAAACGAGAATCATGAAAAAAACAATTTTATTTACAGCAATCTTTCTTCTCTCAATACATCTCACATCCCAAACTCCTTTTTACACTGTAACAAACATGAAGTATCAGGGTGGAATTTCAAGTCCAAAATCTCACCCAAACGGTGGCTATATGGCATTGGGTTGGAGCAACTCGGGCAGCATGGGAACACAAACAGTTTTGGTTCGATATAATGACAGCGGCGATACATTGTGGACGAAATCGTATGTGAGGTATGGATCTTTACTGAATCGCGGCCCTCTTGATTTTGCACTTGCATCAGACAATAGTGGCTTTTTTCTGTTACTTCGCGAATTTCATCCCGGCTACGGAAACCGCGTATGCAATGCAGTGATGAAAGTCGATTTAAATGGGGATTCAATATGGAACAAACAAATTTCAGATTTACATGAATGGTCTAATGCAAATTTGATAACTATTAAATCTACATCAGATAGTGGTTTTATTGTGGGTGGCAGAAATTCAGCGAACAGTGCTCCCGTTTTTAAGAAGTATAGCTCAACATGTGTACTCGAATGGCAAAATACCACATCAACTGACCAATATACCCACAGTGTGGCAACCGGGCCAAATCAAACATATTTTGTGGCAGGCTATGCCTCCGGTTGGAGGCCTACAGGATCTAACGACAGCCGTTTAAATGTAAGAAAAGTGGATGCAAGAGGCGTTACAATTTGGGAAAAATCATTTAACTCAGGTCACACCGGCACGGGAGACCGTATCAGAAGCGATAGTTATGATGTGGTTGCCATGAACGATGGAGGTTGTATAACTTGTGGCAGGATTTCAAATCCCGGCACAGAATCCGGACCGGCTCTTGTAATGCGCCTTGACCTGAACGGAGACACCCTTTGGACCAGAAAGTTTCTCAATGCCCAAACTGCTTATAAAATTGAACCTATTCAGGACGGGAATTTCCTTGTTTATATGGATAGAGGCGGGACTGACGCGCGGGGCAATTTAGTGAAAATAAACGCGAATGGTGAAACTTTATGGACACAATACGGCTACGATTACTGGATGCAAATGACCGGAATTGCATCTGATGGAGGAATCATCTTTAGTGGTTCTTACGATTGGAGTGGTTTTTTTATAAAAGCTTCTCCGGACGGAACTTATGCTGCGCCTGCTTTACATATACCCTGGAACGGAGAAACAAATGTAAAAACCCCCGCAAACTTCCAGTGGGATATTAATGGTGCGCGACAGAATTCACCTTATTTTCAATTGCAAATATCTACAGATGAAAACTTTACAACAATAGTCAAAAATCATGACAAAATTGAAAGCACTAAAATTGAGATAACTAATTTAAATTCATTTACCAAATATTATTGGAGAGTGCGCGCTGTCGGACCTGGTGGCGGTCAAAGTTTATGGAGTTCTGTACGAAATTTCACTACAGGTGAAATTGTTGGATTTATTCCTGTTAACAGGGATAAAGGTTTAGCGGTAAGTCAAAATTTTCCAAACCCGGCCAGCAACAAAACTTCATTGACAATTACCTTCGACAGGTATGAGAAAACAGAACTGAATATATATGATTTGACAGGTCGCAGTGTATTTTCTGAATATCCGAGTTTAATACCTGGTAGTCAGAAAATTGAATTAGATGTACAAGATCTGAATGAAGGACTTTATTTCTACGAAATAAAAACCACAGAAGGCAATCTGACAAAGACAATGCTGATAGCACGATAATGGCAATTCTAAAAATTACGCAGTTTTACATTTTTAAAAAATATACCAATGTACAAAAAAATCATTTTTACAATCTTTTTTCTTACAGCATGTAACATTTCACTGATTTTTGCTCAAACATTACATGCCACAGTAGCCACAGCAGGCGGAAATGCAACAGGCACCGGAGGTTCGGCAACTTACACGGTGGGACAGGTTTTCTACACCACAGCTACCGGAACAACTGGCTCAGTAGCTCAGGGTGTGCAGCAACCTTACGAAATTAATGTAGTATCGGGCATTACCGGTATTTACAACATCGATCTTTTTACGGCTTACCCTAATCCGGCAAGTACGCACATTATCCTGAAAATTGAGAATAATGAACTAACAAACTTCACTTACAAGCTTTACGATGCTAAAGGTGCGGTACTTTGTACAGAAAAAATTACTGCTTACGAAACAACCATTAATATGGCGCCACTCAAACCGGCGATATATTTTATAGGTATTCAGGCCGGAAAAGAAGAAATAAAAGTTTTCAGAATTATCAAACATTAAAAAAGTCATGAAAAAATCAACATCTATCATTCTGTTATGGCTGTTATCGATAACAGCAATGGCTGATTCACCAAAAAAAATCAGTTATCAGGCGGTGGTGCGCAACACCAAAGGCGAACTAATTACCAATAAAACAGTTGGAGTAAAAATCAGCATTTACTATTACTCAACCAAAACGCTTACCGTTACCGAATATGCCGAAACACATTCGACTCTGACAAACGGAAATGGCTTAATGACTGTTGACATTGGAACCGGAACAGTTGTTACAGGCACTTTTGCAGTTTTAAACTGGGCATTGCGAACTTACTATATCAAAACCGAAATTGATACTGATGGCGGAACAAGATACAACATATCATCCGATTCCCAGATTTTGAGCGTACCTTATGCACTGCATTCCACCACAGCATCGGAATTGAAATACAAAACCATTCCTTTAAATATTTATGGTGCATATTTACCCGACAATAAAGCAAGCTTCGGAACAGGATTTGGGACAGGCTCATGTATCAGTTTTCCAAATACAGAGAATTCGAGTTTTAATATGAGTTTTACCCTTCCGCGCGATTATGTAACAGGCGATCCAATAAAAATCAGATTACTTGTAAGCGCTACAAATACTGGGGCTATTACACTTTCTCCAAATTCCATTTCTGTTTTAAGAGCAGGATTTGCAGCAATAACAGGCATTTCAGTAAGTTCAGGATTAAGTATGGACGCAATCAACATTGCTACTGCAAATAATATTTATGAAGTCTTTGGAAGTATAGAATCGCCACTTCCTGATAATCCTTTACGACCGGGAGATGCAATTTGTTTTTCTTTTTTTCGACATTATGTCGATACTAATTCCGGCATTTTTAAAATACATGGTATTGAAATAAGGTATTAAATTGTTGACTTTAATGATGTCGAAAATTATCAATTATTCATCTATTAAGACAATAATTTCTTGAATGAAATTTATTTTGTGTGTCAAAATGAATTAAATTTAGAACAGGAATAGAAAATGGAAGTTCTATTCCTGTTTTTTTTTGTGATATATGCACGCAAACACTTTTAATGCGCAGTTATCATTTTTCACCGTATAAAATCTTCATTCTACCGATAAAATTTGTTACAGGCTTCGTAAAATAATACTTTTAAAAGTGTTATAAACAAATAATGTTTCACAATTTAATTTTTAAAGGTATGAAAACAAGAAAATTTTTAGTTACAGTAATGTTAATGGCTTTTGTCGGACTGACAGTTTCGTGCAGCAAAGAAATTGATATATTACCCGACCTGGCTGACGATTACGACAATTTTGTAGCTGCCGATGCCATGCTCATTTTGCCCGGCACTACTTACACTGGGACTGAACTTAAAGAGGCTGAAATAGGCGGACTTATGCTTATGCGCGAAGAAGAAAAACTCGCACAGGATGTGTATGCATATTTTTTTGAAAAATATAAAGTGCCGATATTTCGCAATATCTCTAAAAGTGAGAGTGCGCACACTGCCGCTGTTTTACGGCTTTTGAATTATTTCAGCCTGAATGATCCGGCACTTACCGAACCCGGAATTTTTGCCAGCAATGAGATGCAGCATCTTTACAATGAACTCACTGCAAAAGGCAGTAAATTGAATGATGCACTGGCTACCGGAGCATTTATCGAAGAATATGATATTGCTGATTTGGAAAACCTGATAAAAGAAACGAATAAAACTGAAATTATCAGGGTTTACACTAATCTCAGGAAAGGCTCTATAAAACACCTGAATGCTTTTGTGAAGTTTTTGAAAGCAAGAGGTGTTACATACACTCCACAGGTTTTAAGCAATGATGAATTTCAAATGCTTATACGCAATTAAACTACTAAAAGTAAAATTTAACGCCACTAAGTTAAAGTGCAAATATTTTGAATAACAAGAAAATATCAGTATTATTTTTGAGAAATGAAAAAAAACAGAAAAAATCTATTAACTCAATAAAAAAAGGAGAAAAAATCATGGTATCAAATTTCAGAAACAAATTTTGGATGTTTTTCGTGCTTGTAGCTGTTTTGGCATTTTTACCTCTATCAGCCCGTAGCCAAACTGTAATCGACATCCAGGTATCGCCTAATGTATTGAATCTGCAAAACTCAGGCGAAGTGGTAACAGTACATACTGATATAGCCTACGGACTTGTTTTAGGAGCTACGGTAACTCTCAACGATGTGGAAATTTCGTGGTGGAAATCGGACAACCAGGGAAATTTTGTTGCAAAATTCAACATTTTGGATATTAAAAACCTTCCGCTTAAAATTGGTGAATTGAACACTCTTGTTCTTTCAGGTACAACTATAAATGGTGATGAATTTACAGGAAGTTATGAAGTTAAGGTTATTAATGTAATTCCGGCAAGCAAGAAAAAATAACTTCAACAATACAGAAATTGCCATATATTGAAGAAGCTGCCCCGGAAAGGCAGCTTCTTTTATTTTAAAAAGGAATAACAGGTGTGGATTATATGTTTATTCATCTGCAATATCTCTGATAACCAAGGACGCTAAAGTCATGCCAAACATTGCTGGCATATAGGAAGTTGTACCGTTGATGCGGGCTTTCCGATGACTCCAGTTGTCAGAAAGAATTGCTCCTTCTTGAAAGTCCTCTTGTAATTCTTGTATATCGACACTTTCTCCCGCATTTTCCATTTTTTCATCACTGTAAACACACATAAATTTTTTAGCCGGCAATCCCGTTTTTTTTAATCTGCTGCGCAATGCAGCGGCGAGAGAACATCCATGTACCTTCCAGAATTCTGCAATTCGTATGCGGGTAGGATCGGTTTTTAGCGCAGCACCCATTGACGAAACGAAAACAGCATTCGTCTGGGTAGCTTTTTGTATCAGATAAACTTTATTAGCCAGACTGTCAATAGCATCAATTATAAAATCGAACGTTTCAATCCTGAAAAAATCATGTGAAGCAGGTTCGTAAATTTTTTGTAAAGCCACTACATCAAGAGCCGGATTAATTTCCAGAAAACGTTCGCGCAGCACCCCAACTTTTGGCAAACCTACAGTTTTGGTAGTTGCCATCAATTGCCGGTTGATATTAGTTTCGCCCACAAGGTCGGAATCCACAAGGGTAATATGTCCAATGCCCGAACGTACCAATGTTTCGGCACACCAGCTTCCCACACCGCCAAGTCCAAAAATTATCACTTTTTTTTCTGCAGCTTTTTTGACAAATTCTTTACCAAGCAGCAATTCCGTGCGCTGAAAAATTTCTTTACCTGTATTCATCAGTTTTGTTTCAGATTTTTGTATTTTTGGATTTATTTTTGATTTCTATTTTTCGTTGTTAACTTTTTTCAAAATATCAAATCAAAGATAAACAACTATCTGAAAAATCGGAAATTTATCAACTAAAAAACGTTGAACATATATTTATAAACCAATTTTTGTTTTTTTCAAAAATATCAAATCAACTAACATAAAATTATGGAAATAAACGTTTTTTTATCACTTCAAAACGGTTCAGATATACGTGGAGTAGCCACTGAAGGCATTTCCGGCGAATCCGTAAATCTGACTACCGAACGTGTAACAAAAATTGCCATAGCATTTGTGCAATGGCTTGCAGCGAGGAAGAATCTCAAACCGAATGAACTTTGTATAGGTGTGGGACGCGATTCACGCATTTCCGGCGAAGAACTTATGGATGCATTTATCAAAGGAGTGATTTCGTGTGGTGCAGCAGCAGTAAATTGCGGAATTGCCTCCACTCCGGCAATGTATATGAGTACTGTATTTGACGAAAGCGATTACGAAGGCGCGGTTATGTTAACCGCAAGTCATCTGCCTTTTAACCGAAACGGTCTGAAATTTTTCACTGCGGATGGCGGATTGGATAAGCCTGATATAAAAGAAATACTTACCAAAGCCGCCGAAACCGAAATACCTCAGTTTGGGAATGGTCAGGTTTTGGGTTACGACATTATCAGCAGATATTCCGAATTTCTGGTTGAAAAAATTCGCGAAGGAGTGAATCACCCCACCAATTACGAAAGACCGCTCGAAGGATTTCATATAGTGGTTGATGCAGGCAACGGTGCCGGTGGCTTTTATGTTGATAAAGTTCTTACACCTTTGGGAGCAGATTCTACAGGCAGTCAATTTCTGGAACCCGATGGAATGTTTCCAAACCACGTTCCTAATCCGGAGGATGAAACTGCCATGCACTTCATACAAAAAGCGGTACTCGACAACAAAGCCGATTTGGGAATTATTTTCGACACCGATGTGGACAGGGCAGCTGCCGTTAATCATCTTGGGGAAAGTATCAACCGTAACGAACTGATAGCGCTCATTGGCGCAATTGTACTCGAGGAGCATCCATGTTCAACAATTGTAACCGATTCCATCACTTCAGATGGATTGGCGAGATTTATCATCGAAAAACTTAAAGGGAAACATCACCGTTTTAAAAGAGGGTATAAAAATGTAATTAATGAAGCGATCCGTCTTAATGAAGCAGGTGAAGAATGCTGGCTTGCAATTGAAACAAGCGGACATGCAGCGCTCAGGGAAAATTATTTTCTGGACGATGGCGCGTATCTTGTTACAAAACTGCTTATTAAGGCTGCCCAAATGCGTTTGAAAGAGAACATACCTCTCACTGATTTAATTGCCGGACTGCACATTCCGGCTGAGAGCAGGGAATTCCGCCTGAAAATAAAAGTTCCCGATTTTAAAACGTATGGAAACAATGTAATTGAACAGCTGAAAGAATTTGTAAACACTGTTTCGGGTTGGACAGTCGTTCCTGAAAATTACGAGGGAATCAGAGTTTCATGCGATGAAAATTCCGGGAATGGGTGGTTTTTATTGCGTCTTTCGTTGCACGACCCTGTTATACCTTTAAATATTGAGTCAGATAAAAACGGAGGTGTAAAAGATATTGCTGCAAAGCTATCGAAATTCTTTACTGCTTTCCCCGACACAGAACTCGATAAAACAGCGCTAAAATACTAATCAACGTTATCCGATTAAAGTATAAAAGAAATGCGTTAAATCAAACTGATTGTTTAACGCATTTCTAATTAAGTAGCTAACCATTCTGACTGATCATAAGCAGTGATTTCTGATTAAGAATCTCTACTTTTTTTCCTGTAAGTTTAATTATACCATCTTTATCGAATTCAGTCAGCACGCGGCTCACACTTTCGCGACTGGTATCAATCATTCCGGCTAATTCTGTTTGTGTCAGGGGTAAAGTAAATGTGTTCGACCCAAAAATCTTTCCTGAAAATTCAAGCAGAATATCAGCCATATTACCTCTTATTTGCTTTTGCGTACGGTTAGCACACCGACGGAATGAATCAAGTTCATTTTTACTTAATTCCACAATTATTTCGTTGGAAAAATCCCTGTTCTGATTGAGAATTTTCCTGAAAATATTTATATCGATAAAACAGACCTCTACTTCGGTAACTGCAGTTACAGAATACTGATTAACCTTATCGCCAAAAGTTGTGGGTAAACCCAGATAGCTTGGTGCTTTTACCAATCGGACAATCTGTTCGTGATAAGGTCCATTCAAATGAATTTTAACCAAACCGTGTCGCAGGAAAACCACGTTAGTCGAAAACATACCCTGTTTAATTATCGAATCGCCTTTTCCGAAACGGAGTTCGAGATGGTTGTCGGTTAATTGCTGAAAGTTTTCGTCGCTAAGTGTAGCAGTGGCTCTTGAATTGAACGGACAGTGTTTACAGTCGTTTTGCATTTTCTCAGGGAATTTTAATGTTCACAAATATAGACAATGTGATTTAAATCACAAAATAACTGTAATTAAAATGTGCGTAATCCCAGGAATCTGCTTTCAGAAAACAGATTGTTTTTTTCAGAAGAAATGTACATCCACATATAAACTTCAGTATTCAATATCAGTTCGGGAACGGAAATCAAGACATCTTTATCCCTGCGAAATGCTATATTCTGAAGGTGGATGATTTGTTTTTTTACTCTGTTAAATAATACAACTGAGATGGTGTCATCAGGATTTTCAAACTTTAATTCATTGTAACTCCAATTTAGCTTCAATGAATTGGTTGACAGTTTTTCAAGACTTAAGAATTCGGGGACAGGCAGATTACCAACAGCAATTTGCAAACGACTGAAATCTATCCGGAAATCGGGAAATTCACCTGACACACAGGTTTTCATTGCCAGCGATACCGCACGGTTTATTCCATATTGTCCACCAAAAGTGACTGTAAATAACTTCCGCATACAATTAAGTTCTTTAACCACAAACCCAAACTTACCGCGTTGTGATTGTTGTTTAACTGTATTCGGATTTGGTGGAATGATGTATGTTCTGAAATAAGTTGTACCATCTTTCATAGTTACAGCCACCACATCGCCATGTTTACCGGATATTTTACCAAAAGTAGAGGATTTGAATTTTGCCATAGTAAACTGGTTACATTGCTCCTGCAAAGTTAGTCATTTATAGCATTTATTGTTTATTAATCAACTAATAAATACACAGAAATCACAGTATTACATCGGAGCAGCATCGGAGCAGGTATAGAAGAAGTACTGTGGAAAGACAGATTAACTATGAGACAAAAAACTATAAATTCAGTAGTTCGATTAGGTGTTAAGGTTTTTTATTTGTTATTTTTTGTACTTCGTATCGGGACGACTGGATTCGACCCTGTAAGGGGTCGAACCAACAATAAATAAATATTATAATTGACGAATCAATTCAATAGCTTTGTCTAATTTAAATGAACCCGGAACTTCGTTTTTCTCGAATATCATAAAATACAGGAAGTCTTTACCTGCAAGCTCAGCCCATTTATTTCCTAAGCGGCATTTGGCAGCACTATCCGAATTATCCCTATCACCTCCTTTTGTTTCAATTACAATGACTTTGCCTGACTTGGTAAGTGCAATAAAGTCAGGGTAATGGTTTGATTTGAATCCGTTAATATGAAATCCCTTGCCTCTACCTAAGTTTCTGTGCCAGAAAGCAATATTGGGTAAACTGGAAATGTCGGAAATAACTTTTATTTCAAAGTTATTCATTTCGCCTTCACGTTCGTATAAAGAATTGCCGATGTCAGCTCCCAACACACCCGGAACGATAACCTCCGGAAATTCCCATTTGGGGACTGTCGCTATCTTACCAATGGTAATCAAATCGTTAAATCGGCTCTCAGCATAGTTGTCTGCATGAAAGCGAATCTTTTCTTTGATTTTTTCAGAATAGCTCCACTTCCTGATTAAAATATCCTGAAGTTGTTCCGCATTTAATTGATTGATTATTCGTTCAATATAAGTTCGCACCTCATGGTCGGCAATAGGATATAGATTACCAACGGCCTGAACTAACTGGTGAGCAATATCTTTAATTTGATTTTCTTTTGGTTTCGCTAAAATGTATTCAACGATTGGTTCTTTAATCCGAACATCTTCAATTTTTGTCCAACGGGGAACATACTCGTCTTTGTTTAGCTCCTCAATATCAACTTTGTATAAATCGGATGACAATTGCTCAAAGTCAATTTTGGAATCTTCGTTGCCTAATTTGAATCCGCTTAAAAGGGATTCCTGATTTAGCAACACTTTTCCCGTTCCGAATAGTTCACTTTGATTTACTTCTAATATAAATTGAGGAAATACGATTTTGGAGGCAAGTTCTTTGTTTGAACCAATCATTTTGTATCGTTTCACTTTTGTACCTAATTCCATAAATATGTTTTCATCAAGTGGTTGTTCGCTTTGTTTTTCGATAACAGTGTTTAATTCCTCTTCTTCCTTTACAGCAATTCGTTGAATTTCAGCAACTACGGGGTCTAAAATTTCTTCTTCTTGTTCTATTCCAGGAACAAAAGTGATGCGTTCTGTTTCAATTTCATCAGTTTCAGGTAAGGTTTCAGTTTGCTCGGGAAATAAAAATCCCTTCAATGGATTTTCAACAATCGTTGTTTTTACTTCTTCGGGCATCACATCCCTTTCACGATAGTCCTTTTCGCTAAAGCCAGATTCTTTTAACCCTTTTACGATGTTACCAATGGTTTCATTGAACTTGGCTGAAGCCGTAAGTACATACGACACGTTAAGAAGTGGGTCGGTATGCATCATTACATAAGGTTGACGCAAAACACGTCCTAAAATCTGCTCGACATCTACGGCAGAAGATTTATCTGCCAGTGAAGCCAGGATATAAGCAAACGGACAATCCCAACCTTCTTTTAACGCATTAATGGTGATAATAAACCGAACGGGGCAATCTTTCGAACTTAAATCAACTCCTTTCAACTCATTGACATTAGCCGTTTTAATCTTAATTTGTTCTTGGGGAATGCCAATTTTGAGAAGTTGTTCTTTCAGTTTTACGAATGTCGTACTATCTTCATTTATGTTTGATTGTGCCTGAAAAAGTACAATAGGCCGAATATATTTGCCACCTTCTTTTTCTTGCCGCACCGCTAATGTTTCCAGCTTACGTTGCAGATGCAATGCGCTGTTTATTACTTCCGTTTTGTCGGGGTGGTTATAAACAATAACCGGTAGTTTGACCATGTGCTCTTTTTTAAGCTCAATAGCCGGAACCATACTCACGATATTACTATTATCCTTTGGTGTAGCCGTTAGTTCTAACACAAAAGAAGGATTCAGCGCATTAAGCATTTCAACACTCAATTTACTTTCAGCATTATGGCTCTCATCCACCACCAACACAGGATTCAAACTCCGGATTACATTAATCAAGGACGTTTCATCAACATCATTCAGCAAATGTGTATCATCTTTATACTGAGTGGCAAACTGCGCTAATTGACCGTTTTCCTGATATACCTTCCGGTCTTCTTTGTTATTTGCCCTGAGGCTGGCAAAGTTCATAACAATAATTGAAAGTTGCTCTTTGACAACCGACGGATTGAAGTTTGAACCTTGCAACAGGTCCTTTTTCTCGTAAACCTCCACCCGATTATTAAAGAGGCTATCCAACTTGGTGCGGTATGGATGCTGGTGGTTACGTAGATTCTCCACAGTTTGGTCGAGCAAATTACTCCAGGGAACTAACCAAACCACCGTTTTTGACATTTCGGAAGAATAGGCCGAAAAAATAGTATGCAACGCATTACAGGCAATAAAGGTTTTACCGCCGGCAGTAGGAACTTTCAAACAAACGCTTGCTGTTTTTGGAATCAGATTTTTGTAGGGTGTCATTCCTTCACCTTTCAGCGGATTGTAAATTCCTATTTTATCCTCCCAATATTTATTGAAAGCAACATCCGTTTTCTTGTATTTTTGAACGTAGTCAAGAAAAAGTTCGAGGTCTTTAATTACCTTTTGTTGATAGCTTTTCAATTCCATATTAAAAACGTGTTATATCGCGGGGGATTTTCTTGAATACTATGTTGTTTTTCATCATAAACTCTTTCGGCAACAAGCAACTATCGGCATATATAATATATTGCTCAGCTTTGGTTTTGATTATCGATAAAGTGTCGTAGTTTAATTCGGTCATATACGCTTTCTCATAAATAAAGTAAAGCGCTAAGCCCTCTTTCTTACCTAAATAATAAGAGCCTGCATCTTCGCTTTCAGGCTTTTCAAAAGGTGTTCTGGTTTCGCTGTACCAGATATATTCATGTATTTTCTCAAGCTCCACTTCTTCGTTCAGGTATTCGTTATTATCTCCTACAAATAAGGATTTGCCTAATTCGTAGAAATCGAAGCTACCGCCTGTGCCTTCTTTATCACCATAGCCGGTTATGACCCGCTTTACCCGTTCGGCAGTAATGCTTTCAGCATATTCTTCCATTTCTACCAATATAAACTTGCGGTTGCCGCCGTCCTGTTTATTGAGATTTAATACCGCGTGTGCTGTAGAAGCACTTCCAGCAAAACTATCTAAAATTATATCATTCTCATTTGTACAGAGACGTATTATTCTTTCCATCAATCTTGGCGGTTTAGGGGTATCAAAGGGTGTATTGCTTTCGTTAAAAATTGCTTTTAATATTTGTCTTGCTTCTTGATTATCTCCAACTTCGTTTCTCAACCATAGAGTTACAGGAACAGTTCCATCTTGAACTTCTGAAAGAAATTTTTTTACAGATGGAACATTATCTCCATTTTCACCAAACCAAATTCTATTTTCAGACAATAATTCATTAAATTTTTCACGACCAACTACCCAACTTCTACCTTTAGGAGGTAATATCGTCCTCCCAGATGGTGTGATAATTTCATAAATATCTTTCTCTGTAATTCTTTTTGCACTTAAATCACTTGATTTCCAAGCACCTCTATGATCATTGTCAGGGTTTCTATATCTTAGATTTTGCTCTTCGCTCCTTGGCAACAGATTCCGTTTAAATAAAGATTTATTCTTTGAATATAGAATTATATAATCATGCATATCAGACAAATACTTCGCATCGTTTTGTGGGCTATATTTTTTTTGCCAAATAATACTACTTACAAAATTCCCTCCTCCAAAAATCTCATCACAAATCAACTTCAAATTTGCCTGTTCGTTATCGTCGATAGAAATAAAAATAGCTCCATCCTTTGCCAACAATTTGTGAAGCAGCTTCAATCGTGGATATATCATACACAACCATTTATCATGCCTACTTAGGTCATCCGCTTCTTTTCCAACAACTTTGCCTAACCATTTCAGTATTTTTGGGTCATTCACATTGTCGTTGTAAACCCAGCTTTCATTGCCTGTGTTATAAGGTGGATCAATGTAAATGCATTTTATACGTCCTTCATATTCAAGCAAAAGTGCTTTTAAGGCCTCCAGATTATCGCCGTGGATTATTTTGTTATCAGACCTAACAGGTTTTGAAAACCTGTTAGGTCTTGCTTCGATGCCATCTATGCAAACTTCCCCTTCGGGGTTTGGGGGGCTATAATGATATTTGTGTTCGAGAGTTTTGAAAGGAACTTCATGATGGTGATTAATAACTTTGTCTTTTCCTATCCAGTGTAATGTGGGCATGTTGGCTTTTGTGTGTTTTATAAAGCCTTTATTCGGTGAAAGATAAGAAAAGTCAGGATGCAAAAACGCGGACTGTATCTTATCCGCAGCAGAGGTGTCGCCAAACACCAGAACACAGAAATAAGACGAGCCCGCGCGTTAGCGCAAGCTTTGATCTTATAGCCTCTGTGTTCTCTTTGTTTAATTTTGGCGAAATTTCTGCTGCGAGAATAAAAGCAAATGCTATTTAATTAATAAGTTGAAAAATATATGTTTATATCAATATGTTGATTTTTTTGTTTTTATGTTTGAATATATCAGAAATTGCTTTATCTTTGCATTAATTCGTGTATGCGAAGGTGGAAGGTTATTATGCCTTTGGGAACCCCGGTAACGGGGTTTTTCCATTTTATGGTAGTTTCTTCAGTCCATAACCATCCATTCGGTTTTCGTTTTTTTGTATTTTTATTTTCAGAATTTCCAGCATTCTTTCATTAAAAGTATCTCTTCCATCATCTTTTATTTTGTAAAATTTCAGTGCATATCTATACATTGGATAAGCCACCAAATCGGCTACCTGCAGTCCTGCAATATTCGCAGATTTTGGTTTAATTTTCAACTCACATGTAGTTAGCGTGTCGTGTATATCGGTTGCTTTCACCCAATCGGTTCCATGCTCATAAATATTTTTATATGATTGTTTCAATCTCATATCCTCTTTTCCTCCCCTTGATTCAAACATCATATCACCAACTGCTCCAACTTCTTTTAGCCTTAAATGAAAACGCTCTAATATAATCGCCATACAATAATGATAGGGGTCGTAGCGCCATGTCGAATATTTTGTTTGGTGCTCAAGTTTATCTATCAAAACTGTAATTGTTTTAAACTTCCACTTTTCTAATAAAGCAAGAAACTCTTCATTAAATGCACTTTCAACTTCTACTTTATTAAGGCTTTTGAAAGAAGCTTTTCTATTTACCATCTCCTTTCGATGCAGAATAACCGGTTCGTCGGGATGACTTTCAAAGTACTTGTTTTTTAATCTTTCAATATCCGGAGTTAATACATTTTTCACATAATCCAGTTCGAATACAACACCTGTAAGGCATAAATATCTGTGATTGGGATTAACGGAACTTCCCAAATCGTTATTTCCGACTTCATCGATGTATATGCGATATTTCATCTTGTTTAATTGTGCAAATATACCTTTTTCTTTCAAAAAGCCCGCGCCGTTTGGCACGAGCATTTTGCTCATTGAATCTGATTGTATGTTCGCTATATTGAAATTTCCGAGGTTTCGTGCGCGCGTACAATAGCAGAATGCTATTTAATTAATAAGTTGAAAATTACGTTTTTTAATCGATAATATTTTGTTTTGTTTATTATGTTATTATGCTTATCATTATGCCCCTCGTTTTTAGGTGGCCATTATTTTATTTTACTCATCTTTTTCAATTCTGTATTGCGCTTTTTGCTCGCTGGCTATTTGGCACTCCAATGCTGTGCTTTCGGCATACAAAATCTCCGGATCCATATCAGCTTCATTATTCCACGCAATGGTATCAAAACTAATGTGCACAGTATTAAACAACGCTTCGTCTTTTAGCTCTTTAAAAATACCCAAATTCAGATATGGATTCATATCAAACACCCGTATCTCAGCATTCTTAAATGTTAGTTTTAAATGGTAAGATTGTAATGGTTCTACCTGTACTACTGCTAAATACATAGTTTCTCTATTTTAATGATTCTATTTTAAACGGTTTTTCGCCATTTTGGCAAAGATTCCAGTTTGCCATCAATTCTTCATGATGTAATTCCATCCACGCTAACACTAATCGTAATTGTTTGGTCGGTAGATTTCCTTGCATGATTTCAAAATCCTCAATATTTACAACCGCAACAAAATCATTGTAATACACATGTATATGTGCTGGGTTATGCTCTTTTGGAGCATAATACATACGGATAATAATCCCGAAAAACATAGAAATTGTTGGCATATAACTTATTTATAAAATCTTTTTTAAATAATATTGGACTGCTATCAAATTTGAGTTCCTATCAGTGTGCGAACAATAGCAGAATGCTATTTAATTAATATGTTGTTTTTTTTTGTAGAGACGTGGCTTGCCGCGTCTGTACGTGTGTATTCAGTTTTTATTCGATAATTTTTTGTTTTTATTTTGTTTTATAGAGACGCCATGCGTGGCGTCTGTACTTTATTTTGTTTTATATTCAGCGGTTGGCTCATTAGCCAATAGATTTTGTGTTGTTAATGTCAGTTCAATACCTTTTGTCTTAATCTGTTCTATCAAAGGTGAATTATCATCGCTAATGAATTTGTTTTTTCCAATTAAAAATGGTTCAATTTTGGTATTTACCAAACGGGTAAGTTTCCAGATTTTCCCCACAGCTTCATCGTCCGACTCATCATATTTTTCCGACACTATCATCACATCTATATCGCTCGCTTCAGTTGCGGTATTGG
>CAYONE010000094.1:15221-16992 GCA_964405245.1 uncultured Paludibacter sp. | reverse complement strand
TGTTATTGCCCTATTTTTTTTATTCCACTCTAAATTGTTCGTCGGTCAGTAGTGATATTCTTTATTAAGTGAAACTTCGCATACATCTAACTGGTTTTGTAAACCCGTCATAATATATTACAAGGAACTGAGTTCATCTAAATGCTACCGCTTTAATTTTATTTTGCTACAAATATAATAATATGTTTTAAATTTCAATTACAGCATTTAGTAGATTACAATTCCCAAAAAACCAGATATAATAGAAAAGGGCGGAGTTATGTTCCGATTCCGAAGTGTCGGAACTGATTCCAGCCGACGAGTATGACTTTTTGCTCATTTTAAAAGCAAATCGGTAAAAACTGAGTAGGCAAATAAATGAAAAACCCGTGAAATTTTAAAACTTCACGGGTTACATTTAAATATATTGGAATACTTTTTTTCAGTTTTGCTTTAAAACATCTACACACTTTTTTAAACTTTCCTCCCAATGTGGAATATTCACACCATAAGTTTTCTTGATTTTCGATTTGTTCAAAACGCTGTAATGCGGTCGTGGTGTGGGGAAATGATATTCTTTGGATTCAATTGGGCGAACGATACATTTATTTCCCGCAATTTGGTGAATTTTTATGGCAAAATCGTACCAGCTGCAAACTCCTTCGTTTGAAAAATGGTAAATTCCGGGAATAAAATTTTCTGATTCGATAATTGTTACAATTGCTTCGGCTAAGTCGGCGGCATAAGTTGGTGTTCCCACTTGATCGAAAATTACATTCAACGTTTCTCTTTCCGCGCCAAGCTTCATCATCGTTTTAACGAAATTGTTCCCGAAAGATGAATACAACCATGAAGTTCTGATTATAACTGCTTCCTGCATAGTTTCGAAAAGCACTTTCTCACCTTCAAGTTTCGATTTTCCGTAAATGCTTACCGGACAAACTTCGTCTTCCTCGGTATAAGGTCTGAAATTTTCTCCGTTAAAAACATAATCCGTTGAAACATGAATAACTTTACAATTATGTTTTTCAGCAACTTCAGCAATGTTTTTTACTGCTTCGGCGTTAATTTTATAACACAGCTCAATGTCAGTTTCAGCTTTATCAACAGCAGTATAAGCAGCGCAGTTAACTATAAAATCAATTTTATTACCGACAACAAAATCTTCAATGGTATCAATGTTGGTGATGTCCAATTCATCAACATCAGTAAAAAGAAAATTGCAACCCGAAACATTTTTAGCAACAACCTGCATTTCGTTTCCAAGTTGACCTTTGCTTCCTGTAACTAATATATTTTTCATGTATTCTCGGTTCTAAAAGTTTTTTTCAGCTTCAGCAAAAAGCGGATGTTTAAGGTCTTTTTCCGAAATTATTTCCTTTCCGGCAGGAATTTTCCAGTCGATGGCAAACGCCGGGTCGTTGAACATTATGCCGCGTTCCAATTGCGGATTGTAAAAATCGTCGCATTTATAAGAAAAAACCGCCGTTTCACTCAGCACTGAAAAACCATGCGCAAATCCTTTAGGAATCAGAAACTGAAGGTGATTTTCTTCAGTAAGTTCCACGCCGTACCATTGTCCGAAAGTGGGTGAATCTTTGCGCAAGTCAACAGCTACATCCCACACTGCGCCCTGAATTACCGAAACAAGTTTACTCTGACTGTTCGGATTAAGCTGATAATGCAATCCACGAATAACTCCATAGCCTGATTTTGACTGATTGTCCTGACAAAACCGGATATCAATTCCGTTGGCATGGTAATTTTTTTCGTTGTACGATTCGTAAAAATA
>CAYONE010000094.1:0-15121 GCA_964405245.1 uncultured Paludibacter sp. | reverse complement strand
TCACCGTAATGGTTTTTCTTCAACGGTTCGGCAAGTTTCAACAATTGTTCTTTGGTGATGTAGCCATTTCGGTATGCAATTTCTTCGATACAGGCAACTTTCAATCCCTGACGATTTTCAATTGTAGCAATAAAATTTGAAGCTTCAAGCAAACTGTCGTGTGTCCCCGTATCGAGCCATGCCATACCGCGTCCCATAATTTTCAGATTTAATCTGCCTTCTTCAAGATAAAGACGGTTTAAATCCGTTATTTCAAGTTCGCCTCGTTTCGATGGTTTTAGTCCTTTTGCTTTTTCCACCACATCGTTACTATAATAGTACAAACCTGTTACCGCATAATTCGATTTTGGTTCAGCAGGTTTTTCCTCAAGACTTAATACTTTCCCCGAATTGTCAAATTCAGCAACACCATATCGTTCAGGGTCGTTTACATAATATCCGAAAACAATAGCGCCATCTTCTAATTGAGCAGCTTCCCTTAAAGTTCTCGAAAAATCGAAACCATAAAAAATATTATCGCCCAGAATCATACAAACATTATCATTCCCGATAAATTTTTCACCAATAATAAATGCCTGTGCCAAACCATCGGGCGAAGGTTGAATGGCATATTCAAGCGTAATGCCCAAATCGCTGCCATCGCCAAGCAGGTTTTCGTATAAATGAATGTCCTGAGGAGTTGAAATTATCAGAATTTGTTTGATTCCGGCCAACATTAATACTGATAAGGGGTAGTATATCATTGGTTTATCATAAACCGGTATTATTTGCTTGGAAATACTTTTTGTAATCGGATAAAGACGTGTGCCTGAGCCACCTGCTAAAATTATTCCTTTCATGTTTGCTGAATTTGTGATTAATGCTCAAAAGTATAAAAAAATCTCCGGTAAGGAAAGTGTAATTTATTTTTAAAATAAAAATTTAATCATCAAAAGTGAGTTCGCCAATTGAATAAAGCAGATAATTATCAGCTAATAATTTAAGAAAACCGGAAATTTCTTTCTTGGTTTCAAGTGTTTGAGGCGAAATATCAGTTTTTCTAAGTTTTAAAAGCAAAATTCCATACATAAAATTCAGACATTGCTCAATATCACTTTTCTGTTGGTTACTCTTTTTACGTAACTCAATTAAGTTATTCGATAATGCATAAAATACTGCATTGTAAGTGGGATTTTTACCGGTCTTTAAAAGCTGATAATGAAATTCTTCTAAGTCGGATAATGTGTTTTTGTTTATTTGCAAATGTCCGGTTTGTTGCAGATTTTCTCTTCGCATCATATCCATCAAACTTTCATACCAATCCAATAGTTGCTTTCTCTCATCAGCGTTTAAATCTTTATATCGGGCAACTATTGTTTCGTTTACACTATCGATATTAAGCTGCAATGCCCTTAAAATATCTTCAGTTTGCCACATATACAAAAGATATTCGCAAATATTTTCCTTTTTAAGTTTCTGAGCTATGAACATTATTTAATTTACAATTTACAAATTTACGATTTACAATTTACTTATTACTTATTACAAGTTACAAGTTACAAGTTACAAGTTACAGAGTTACAAGTTTGAAAGGTTTGAAGAGTTTGAAAAGTTTGAAAGGTTAGAAGTTGCAAGTTACGAGATACAAATTACGGATTATTTTACAATAATTTAAGTAGTTCAGGAAAATTGTCAATTCTCAATTAATCAATTATTTAATTTCTCAATTTCCAAATTTCTTAATTTCCTTGTCTCCTCGTTCCTTGTCTCCTCAAAACTCAAATCCAAAATCTTCATCGTCCAAATAAACAGGTTCCGTAAAATTATCGAGTTCTCTTCGTTCTTTTTTCGTAGGTCGTCCGGTGCCGCGTTCACGGCCGAGTTTAGCATTGAGTTTTCCCAGTTCAAACAATTCGAGCTGGTCGGCAGTAGTAACATTTTCCATAAAATCAGGAACAAGTTTGGCATTCATGCGGTTTTCTGAAAGTTGGAGCACTTTGAAAGAAAACACTACAGGATTGCGCTTAACCTTTATTACATCACCTTTTTTAATATGACGCGATGGTTTTATGCATTGATTATCAATATAAATTTTACCTTTTTTACACGCTTCTACAGCAAGTGTTCGGGTTTTGAAAAGTCTTACTGCCCATAACCATTTATCCACGCGTACTTCCTCTTTCATTTTTGTAAATTGCTGATAATTAAATATTTTATTCTTGTAATTTAAGCATTGGATTATTTACCGTTAAATCGGGTCATTGTAAGTTCAATACCTTCCAATACGAAATTTTTAATCATATCACAAGCTTTATCGCAACGTTCGGTCAATGCATTTTCCTGTTCCTGAGTCCATTTGCCAAGTACATATTGCACCTGATGTCCGCGAGGATAATCATTTCCAATACCAAACCTCAGACGGGCATAGTTTGTATGCCCTAATATTTCCTGAATGTTTTTAAGTCCGTTGTGTCCGGCATCCGAACCATTGGGCTTAAGTCGAAGTGTGCCAAAAGGCAGAGCAACGTCATCAACAATAACTAAAAGGTTCTTGAGTTCAATTTTTTCTTTCTGCATCCAATATCTAATCGCGTTTCCACTCAAATTCATAAAAGTGGAAGGCTTTAGCAATATCACTGTTTTTCCTTTCAGTTTTAATTGCACAGTGCTTCCGTATCGGTTTTCGCTAAAAAAAACATTGGACGCTCCGGCAAAAGCGTCCAATATCGTAAATCCTATATTGTGGCGTGTGTTATGGTATTCGTTACCAATATTACCCAGGCCGGCAATCAGATACTTCATGTTTATTGAAGTTGTATGAAATTATTTTTTTGAAGCTGCTGCCGCTGCTGCACCACGAGCTGCTCTTGTGAGTTTAACCTGAGCTACTACAGCATTTTTTGCGTTCATGAATTCAAGATTTTCAACATTAATTTGTCCTACCTGAATTGATTTTCCAAGACCAAGACCACTAACATCTACTAAAATACGTTCAGGAATATTTGTGTAAAGTCCTTTAACTTTAAGTTTGCGCATTTCCAAACTCATTTTACCCCCGGCTTTCACACCTTCGGCAAGTCCTTCAAGTTTTACAGGAATTTCAACTACTACAGGTTTTGTTTCATTAATTTCGAGAAAATCGATATGTAAAACTGTATCGGTAACCGGATGAAATTGCAAATCTTTCATAATAGCATTAAATTTCTTACCATCGACGTCTAAAGATACTACATAAACATCGGGCGAGTAAATTAATTTTCTGAGGTCTGCTGTTGTCGATGTAAAATGCAAATTCTCTTTGCCACCATAAAGTACGCAAGGTACGCTTCCGGTTTGACGTTCAGTTTTCGATACTTTTTTACCTAATTCGTTTCTTACGATTCCTTTTAATTCAAAAGTCTTCATTTTTTTGTTTTTTAATTGTGTTACTCAAAATTTAAGTCTTAGTTTTTAAGTGATTTGCGACTTAATTTCCCATCACACTTTCTCTTTACAGAAAAGCGGCACAAAATTACTCCTTTTTAACGAGATGAGCAATAAATATTTGAAATTAATTCAGTGTTTTTTTGATAATTAGGCTATTATGATATATTTTTTTTCCGATTATTATTTTCAATAATGAGAATATTCAAATAAGTCTGATATGGTAAAAATCTATGATTATAACTTACTGACTTTTAATTCAAATGCTTATATTCAGGGTTTTATGAAGTTTATATTAGGCGTCTTTGCTTCTTGTAGTGAGAAAAAAGTTTTCAGAATAGACTTAATAATATTAAAAATGAACCACTTATGAAACAATAGATTTTAAGAGGAATAATGCTTTCAGCAATATTAAAAATTGAGAAATTTTTCTTGTTTAAAACTACTTTGACTTTTTTAAAAAAAGATTATTAAAGTATTTCCATTGAAAAGGTAGAATTTAGCTCATATTTAATGAATGAAAATTGATAAACCTTTAAAAATATTGCACATTATTCTTTCTATTGTGTAATAATTATTATTTTTGCAAATTAACTAAATGTAAATCAAAAAATATGATTCAAGAAAATTTCATACGTCTGTTCGAAGACGCATTTCGTAAAAACTGGGAATTACCTGCATATAGTAATTATGGTGAGGATTATACTTTAACTTACGAAGATGTAGCAAAACGTGTAGCGAAATTGCACATTTTGTTTGAAAAATGTGGAATAGTTACTGGTGATAAAGTATCGTTGATAGGACGTAATAATTCAAACTGGGCTATAACTTATATTGCAACCGTAACATACGGAGCAATAGTAGTACCTATTTTACAGGATTTTAATTCAAATGATGTTCATCATATTGCAAATCATTCAGAGTCAAAATTGCTATTTGTAAGCGATAGTAACTGGGAAAATCTTGAAGAAGAAAAGCTCACCACAGTTAAAGCTGTTTTTTCACTCACTGACTTTAATTGTATTTCGGTAAAAAAAGATGTAAAACAGCAATTTTATTCTGAAATTAATAAAGCAGATGAAGATGTTGAAACTGAAACTTTTGATAAGCCAAATTATGAATTTGATATCAGTCAATTACAGCCTGAGGTTATTAATGTAATTTTCAAAAGCCGTTATCCTCACGGATTTTATCGCGATAATGTTAGATACATTGATAAACCAAACTCCGAACTTGTATCAATAAATTATACTTCAGGCACAACAGGATTCAGCAAAGGTGTAATGACAAGCGGAAATGCAATAGCCGGAAATATAACTTTCGGTCTCAGAACAGGATTAGTTGCTCCCCGTTACCGAATAATTTCATTTTTGCCACTTGCTCATTCTTATGGTTGCGCTTTCGAATTTTTAACTTCAACAGTGGCAGGATGCCATATTCATTTCATTGGAAAAATTCCATCACCAAAAATCCTTCTTAATGCATTTGCAGAAGTGAAACCGAATGTGGTTTTCCTTGTGCCACTAATAGTTGAAAAAATTTACAAGAAACAGATACAGCCATTACTTGCAAAACCAAGTATGCGTTGGGTATTAAGCATTCCATTCCTTGATCAAACAATTTTGAACCAGATCAAAAAACGATTAATGGATGCATTTGGTGGCGAATTCTCACAAATTGTAATTGGTGGCGCCCCTCTTAATGCCGAAGTTGAAGATTTCTTCCATAAAATTAAATTTCCTTATACCATAGGTTACGGAATGACCGAATGTGCTCCACTTATCAGTTATGCCGATTATCGTGAATTTGTTCCAAAATCAGCCGGAAAATTGCTCGATATAATGGAAGCTAAACTTATAAATACTGACACAGAGACCGGAGTAGGGGAGATTTGTGTAAAAGGCGAAAATTTGATGAATGGTTATTATAAAAATCAGGAAGCAACTGATAGTGTTATTGATTCTGAAGGCTGGCTTCACACAGGCGATTTGGGTAAAATTGATGAAAATGGTAATATATTCATTCGCGGAAGAAATAAATCGATGATTCTTGGTGCGAGTGGTCAAAATATCTATCCTGAAGAAATTGAGGCAAAGCTTAATAATATGCCTTATGTTATGGAAAGCCTGATAATTGATGATCATGGAAAACTAATTGCTCTCGTATGTCCTGATTACGATGCTGTGGATGCTGATAAATTAAATGAAAAGCAACTCGAAGAATTGATGGAAGAAAACCGAAAAACGCTTAATTCGATAGTAGCATCATACGAAACTGTTTCGAAAATTAAACTTTATCCCAACGAATTTGAGAAAACACCGAAAAAGAGTATTAAACGTTATTTATATGCTAATATTAATTCAAATGGTAAGGTTTGATAATCAGTTGGTTATTTTATAAAATGATTTTGCGCAAAAAAAAATAAAAATAATTATTGTATATAAAAAAAATGTAGTAATTTTGCGCCGATTTTGAATTGCATTACACAATATGTTAAATTTTTAAAGGATTAGAAAAAATGAAAAAAGTATTTTTGTTTTTTGCTGTTGCTATGATTTTCGCTTCATGTGCTCCTAAAGCTACTGAAACCGAAGAAGTTGTTACTGAAGATTCAGTAGTAGTTGTTGATTCAGTAACTGTTGACTCAGTTGCTACTGATAGCATCGTTGCAGATAGCGTAAACTAAAAAACAGTACAAAAGCACTGCTTTAAAGTCGGTTTCACTGTAAACCGACTTTTTTTATTATCAAAAAAAACATTTTTTTTGTTTGAAAGCGAAAAAAAACAGTATTCGCAAAAAAAAATAAAAAAAAACCGATTAATATTAATGGAATTGCAAAATTATATATATCTTTGCACCGATTTTGAATTACAAAAAAAACATGTTTAATTAAGAAAGGATTTTTAAAATGAAAAAAGTATTTTTATTCTTTGCTGTTGCTATGATTTTTGCATCATGTGCTCCTAAAGCTACTGAAACTGAAGAAGCTGTAGTTGAAGACACTGTAGTTGTTGCTGATACAGTTGCTGCTGTTGTTGATTCTGTTGCTACTGTTGCTACAGACAGTGTAGTTGCTGAATAATTGCAATGACATAACTACAGACTAATGCAAAAAATGCAAAGTCAAAAAAAGTGAAGTCCGTATTTTACGGACTTCTTTTTTTAGTTTAAATCCGAATGATACAGTTTTTTTGTAAATTTGCAGAAATAATAAATTAGATTAAATGTTAAGAATAGCAGTACAGGCAAAAGGCCGGTTATACGAAGATACCATGGCCTTGCTTCACGAAACAGGAATTAAGCTCGAATGGGGAAAAAGATTATTACTCGTACCGGCTCGCAATTTTCCTGTTGAAGTATTATTTCTACGCGACGATGATATTCCAAATTCTGTAGCCGATGGCGTAGCCGATGCGGGAATAGTTGGTGAGAATGAATATCACGAAAAAAAATGCAAAGCTGAAATTGTAAAAAAACTTGGATTTAGTAAATGTCGTCTTTCGCTGGCTATACCAAAGGAAGCTGAATATACAGGTTTAAACTGGTTCAACGGAAAAGTAATTGCAACTTCCTATCCTGAAATTTTAGCAGCCTTTCTGAAAAAAAACCATATTAAAGCTGATATACATATTATTACGGGATCGGTTGAAATTGCTCCAGGAATTGGATTGTCGGATGCAATTTTTGATATAGTAAGTTCAGGAAGTACGCTTATTACTAATCACTTAAAAGAAGTGGAAGTAGTAATGCAATCGCAAGCTGTGCTTATTAAAAGCCCAAAACTAAAAGCTGAAAAAATTGAAATTCTAAATGAATTATTATTCAGAATTGAGGCTGTACAATTGGCTGAAGATAAGAAATATGTGCTAATGAATGTGCCTACTGAAAGTATCCCGCAAATAACATCTGTTTTACCCGGCGTGAAAAGTCCTACAATTATGCCTCTTGCCAAAGAAGGTTGGAACTCCTTACATGCTGTAATTAACGAAAAGAATTTTTGGGAAATAATTGGTAAACTCAAGGCATATGGAGCAGAAGGAATTCTTGTTTTGCCAATAGAAAAAATGATTCCTTAAAAACAAATTCTAATTTTTAGATGAATCTTTGTATCGACAGAGGCAACTCAAGTACTAAGATTGCTGTTTTTGATAATGATATAATCATTAATACGCAGGTTTACAGTGAGTTTGGAATAAATCAACTTGCTGATATTTTTACAAAGTTTAATATAAAGAATTCCATTCTTTCTGAAGTTGTTAATTCAGATGCATCGGTTTTTGAATATTTAAAAAAAAATTCGGATTATTTTTTGGAACTAAATAAAGATACAGAAATTCCATTTATCAATAAATACACTACTCCAAATACTCTCGGAAAAGATAGAATTGCAGCAGTAGCCGGAGCATGGGCGCTTATGCCTGATAAAAATTTATTGGTAATTGATGCCGGAACTGCCATTACTATTGATTTTATCGACGCAGGTGGTATTTATCATGGCGGAAATATATCGCCCGGAGTAAATTTACGTATTAAGGCATTGAATCAGTTTACAGCAAAATTACCATTGATTGAAGCTTCTGAAAATGCGGAGTTACTTGGTAATAATACCGAAAGTGCGATTAATTCAGGGGTAATAAATGGAATAGTTTTCGAAATTGATGGTTATATTGATGCCTTGAAAGGTAAATATCAACAACTTTCAACTTTTTTAACAGGAGGTAGCATATTTTACTTTGATAAAAAGCTAAAAAATAGCATCTTTGCAGAAAAATTTTTAGTGTTGTTCGGGCTTAACCGAATACTTCAGTACAATGTTAAAGTATAAGTTATTTTTCGTATTAGTTTTTATCTTATTATTTATTTTATCTGTTAAAAGTCAGAACAATACAAATTCACCATACACTCGTTTCGGATATGGCGAATTAAGCGATGCAAACTCGGGTGAACAAAAAGCGATGGGTGGTACATCTTTAGGATTCCGATTGAAAAATGGTATAAATCCTGTGAATCCGGCTTCGTACAGTACAGTTGACAGTACTACTTTTATGTTCGATTTTGGATTGGGAGGTTTAGTCTCGAAATTTTCTGATAAATTCGGAAATAAAACTTCAATTAATTCGAATCTCGAATATATTACCATGCTATTTCCACTATCGAAAAATATCGGATTTAGTGCAGGTTTACTACCTTATTCGTTTTCAGGGTATAATTTTTATTCAACCGATACTCTTGCTATTAAGGGAACTACCGATTCGGTAGCTTATAACAAAACCTTTTTTGGTTCGGGTGGTATCAGTCAGATTTATACCGGAATTGCGATTAATCTTTTTAATCATATTTCAATAGGTGCAAATGCATATTACATGTTTGGTAGTTTAAGTAATTACCGAAGTCTAACTTTTACTGAATCTTCTGATTATTATTCTACAATTCAGCGGAATTCAATCGATGTAAATAACTTTAGATTCAGATACGGAGTACAACTTTACAATACTTTTGCAAATAAGCATGATGTGAGTTTAGGATTTATTTTTGAAAATAAGGCTTTGGTCAATGGTAAATTTTCGCAAATTACCAGTGGAGTTCTAACTGACAGTATTTTACCTGTTAACGATTTCGAAATGCCAACTGTTTTTGGTGGAGGGTTGAAATATTCTTATGATAATAAATTAACACTCGCTGCTGATTATGTATTACAAAAATGGGGTGATGCAAAGTTTTTCGGGAAAACTGATAGCCTTGTTAACCGGGCAAAATATTATTTTGGAGGTGAGTATATTCCTGATATCAGAGGTAGAAAATATTCTGACAGAATTCATTACCGTGCAGGCTTCAATTTAAGTAATCCATATTATAAAGTAGGTTCAATAACACCACCTGTAAATTTTGGTATAACTTTTGGTATAGGTTTACCATTAAAAAATAGTAATACAATTGTAAACACAACTTTCGAATACGGAAAAATAGGATCAACCAGTTTATTACGAGAAGATTATTTTAAATTTACAATAAATGCTGCTTTTAACGAAAACTGGTTCTTCAAACGAAAACTATAAAATAATGATAAATATGAAAACCCGAAACATTGTAGTGCTGATTTTCAGTCTTGTATTTTTTACAAACTGCTATGCACAAAAAGAGAAGAAATCCAAAAAAGGAAAAGAGGAAGTGAAAACAGAAATTGCGACACCTGAAGTTACAACTACTCAGGAAGAAACCCCTCAGATTACCGAAGAATGTTTAGTAAACATTAGCTTATTTAACGAGTCGGCAAAAAACAAACAGTATGCTGATGCTCTCGGACCTTGGAATGCTGCATACAACGACTGTCCGAATGCCAACAGAGCTATTTATAGCCGAGGAAGAGAAATTTTGCATTGGGAACTCGATCAGCAAAAAGATGACGCTTCCTATAAAAAAGTTTTTGATAAACTGATGGGAATGTACGACAAGCGTATTAAATATTTTGGTGACGATGAAAGATATCCCACTGCATGGATTCTTGGAATTAAAGCAATGGATTATGTAGTTAAAGTAAAAGGTGATGAACTAAAAAAACCTGCTTATGAATGGATGCAAAAATCTATTGATGGATTAGGTGAAAAAAGTGAGATTCCTGTTTTAACTCAGTATATTTATACTTCGTATGGTATTTACAAAGCGGAACCTGATCATGCCGAAAAATTTATTGCAGATTATTTAAAGGTAAATGAATTGCTTGAAAAAATAATTACAGGTGTAGATCAAAAAAATATTGATGTTGCAACTCAATCGAAACAAACGCTTGAAACGTTATTTGCGCAAAGTGGCGCAGCCGATTGTAAAACACTTGATGGAATTTATAAACCAAAAATGGCACAAAATCTTACAAACCAGGAATTTCTGAATTCGGTAATAAGCTTCTACAGAAGAGTTCGTTGCAATGAATCGGATGTTTACTTTGATGCTTCAGTAGCGCTCCACAAAATCGCTCCTTCTGCTGAATCAGCCGCCGGAAACGGTGCAATGTCCTACAAAAAAGGTGAGTATGCCAAAGCAATTGCATTTTACGATGAAGCTACAAAACTGACTGATGATAAATCACTTAAAGCTGATTATCAATACACAATTGCTCAGATTTATTACAAGGATTTAGATAATTATCCCCGTTCAAGAGAATATGCCCGTAAATCGCTCGAATTTAACCCAAATAACGGTGGTGCATATCTTTTAATCGGTATTATGTATGCAAAATCAAGAGGAATTTATGACGATAATGTGTTATCAAAAACAATATATTGGGTAGCTGTTGATAAATTTGTAAAAGCCAAACAGGTAGATCCAAGTTTAGTTGATGAAGCCAACAAACTTATCAATACATACACTCCGCACTTCCCATCAAAAGAAGATATTTTTATGAATCCACAACTTAAAGAAGGGTCCTCCTGGACAGTAGGTGGTTGGATTGGTGAAACAACAACTTGCAGATCATCAAATTGATTTTGAAATCAAAACATATTATTATAAAATTTCATAACATAACAACTGCTCTTGTAGCAGTTGTTGTTTTGTTTTTGGCAGTTGCCTGTGCCGAAGAAAAGGATGAAAAAATATCTGCAGTAACCGATAGAGTTTCATTTCCTCTAATGAGTGCTTATGATATTACCACAGTGGTGTCTGATTCAGGTATTACCAGATTCAGAATGACTGCGCCAAAATGGGATGTTTACGATAAGGCAGCTCAACCTTATTGGGAATTTCCAAAAGGAATACATATTGAACGTTTTAACCTGAAATTTGAAGTTGATGCCAATATACATTGTAATTATGCCAAATTTCTTGAAAATGAACAATTGTGGGAATTAAAAGGAAATGTAAGGGCAACCAATATTCTTGGTGAACTTTTCGAAACAGAACAACTATTCTGGAATCAACGAGATGAAAAATTTTATTCTGATTCGCTAATTAAAATTACACAAACCACAAGAATAATTTCTGGAGAAGGATTTGACGCAAATCAAACAATGACATTATATACTATACGTAAGGGGCAAGCTGTTTTTCCTTTCGATGAGTAATTTTTTTTAAACAAGTAATTCTCTTAATTTCTTAACATCGAGAATTCTATAATCTTTTTTGTTTACACTTAATACTCCTTCATTAATCATTTCAGAAATGCTTCGTGCCAACGATGGACGTGCTACTCCGAAAAATTCAGCAAGTTCAGTCTGATTTCTATTTATTTTGAAGTTAACATTTTCCGCCGAGACTTGTTCAAGCAGAAAATGAGCAATTTTTCCTTTTATTGTTTTGATTGATAAAAGTTGCAGCCTGTTTATCAGAAACTGTGTTCGGTTTGCGCTATGTTTTAGAAATTCTTGCATAAAATCGGGATAATCATTCATAAGACGCATCACTTCATTTTTTGGTATCCGCATTACTTCTACATCTTCAATAGCTGTAACATCTACAGGGAATCGATTGTTATTTGAAAAAATAAATGCCGGAGCTAATGGTCGGGGTGCATTTATTATTTCTACCCCCAATAAATTGCCATTTTCAGTAATCATTTCAGTTTTTACTGAACCGGTTATTAAAATGTACAAAGCATCACATAAATCACCCTGCCTGAAAAGCACTTTATTCTTTTTGTATGCTTTAATTGAATAATCGAAATCAGTTGGGAATGTGCTACTTTCGTTATCAATACCTTCAAAATCGTTCCATTCGGGGTTCTTTCCGGTTGTCATTATAAATAAATTCTAATTTTTTAATAGTTCGTTATAAAAATATTATTTCACGATATTTTACATTTAAGTAATTATAAAAGAGTATAATAATGAGTTTTAAAACGACCCATTGAATTTTTTGGACAAATTTAAAAATTTTGTTCGATTTTCAGATGTGTAACAACTGTTACACTTTATTTGTTTTAAGCAAACTAACTTTGTGTCGTCAAACTAAAGATTAATAAAACAACAATAAAAATATGACCGATTTCAAATTTGCTCCAAAACAGGAAAATAAAAATTTTCCGACAGCCGAAAAGTTTTCGATGACCGACAAAGTACAATATGCACAAGGTTCGGTAGTTAGTAAAATCATTATCCGTAACGAGCGTGGAAATGTAACCTTGTTTGCATTCGACAAAGGTGAATTTCTGAGCGAACACACTGCACCTTTCGATGCAATTGTACAGGTGCTCGATGGTGTTGGCGAAATTATAATCGATGGCAAATCTTTTGAACTGAATGTTGGCGAAAGCATTATTATGCCTGCCAATATTCGTCATGCAGTTGTGGCCAAGGAGCAGTTTAAAATGTTATTGACAATGATTAAATAAACCACCAACCCCTAAAGGGGAGTAAGGCGGAGCTACTTTATATAACAATAATGTAGAAATAATACAATACTAATTTAATTCCCCTTTAGGGGTTAGGGGTAAATTTATGAAAAGAACAATTATAAAAATAGACGAAGAGCTTTGCAATGGTTGCGAAGCTTGTGTGCAGGGATGTCATGAAGGTGCGCTGCAAATGATTGACGGTAAAGCACGCATGGTGAGCGAACTGTTTTGCGACGGTTTGGGTGCTTGTATAGGCGATTGTCCGGTTGGTGCAATAACTCTCGAAGAACGCGAAGCTGAACCATACGACGAAATTGCAACTATTGAACGTATGATTCCTAAAGGTGAACGCACCATTATTGCACACCTGAAACACCTGAAAGATCATGGAGAAACTGAATACCTGAAACAAGGAGTAAGCTATTTGCGTGCCAATGGTATCAATATCAATTTTGCTGAAGTTCATAATCACGGTGGAGCCGGATGTGCATCGAAACCTGCTCCACAGTCTCATCAACATGGTGGTGGAGGCTGCCCCGGAAGTCGTGAAATGAGTTTTGCATCAGCAAAATCTGCTGCTCCAAGCTTTACAATGGCATCTCAAGCAGCACCTGGATCCGCATCACAATTGCGTCAGTGGCCTGTTCAGTTGCATTTACTGAATCCGCAGGCAGGTTATTTCCGCAGTGCCGATGTGGTTCTGGCAGCCGATTGCGTTCCTTTCAGTTTTCCCGATTTTCACAACCGTTATTTAGCAGGAAAAACGCTGGCCATTGCCTGCCCAAAGTTGGATTCCAATCAGGATGTTTATCTGGATAAACTTGTTTCAATGATTGTAAATTCGCAAATCAATACACTTACTGTGGTGATTATGGAGGTTCCATGCTGTGGTGGCTTGCTACGTATGGCTCAGAAGGCAGTAGAAATGAGCGGACGCAAAATTCCTGTGAAACTGGCCATTATTGGCGTACAGGGCGATATTTTGAAAGAAGAGTGGGTGTAAAGATTTACCATTAAACCATTTACAATTAGCTATTTGAGAGATTGGAAAATTAGTAAATGGTCAATGAAAAATTGTCAATTTAGAATATGTCAGAATTTACGAATAATTACGAGTACCGTGCCCAACAGCTTGCCGATTATATGGCGGGTTTGATTCAGGGTGAAAACGGGGTGGAACTGATTCAGAAATATCAGTTGAAAACAGAGAATTTTATCCCGAAAGATATTCTCGGTGCTTTTGATATACTGATGGAACAGAATTTTTCCATTCAGGATTTGAAGGCGGTATCCAATAAATTATTCAATATTTTGTACGAAACGCTGAATGCCTATCCCGCATTGCAACCCCGGTCTGATTCTTTTTTAGCTTATCTTATGGCCGATAATGCAGTGGCTCAGCAACAATTGAAAGCGCTGAAGCCACTCATAAAAGAACTGAATCAGGAGGTTTCGGAAGAACGGAAAAGCACGTTGAAGCAACAATTCACCACATTGGATGGCATTTTACAACATTATGTGGTGGTCGAAAATGTGGTTTTTCCATTTCTGGAAAAAAAATGGAAGCACCACCTTTGTGTGCAAATTATGTGGTCGTTTCATGACGATATTCGCCGGAATTTGCAACTAATGGACCAGATGCTGACTTCAGAAAACTTCGAAATTAAAAAGTTTAATGAACTTGTAGGACTTATATTCTTCAATATCAGCACCATTATTTTGCGTGAAGAAAAGATAATTGTACCGGTTTTGCTCGAAACAGCTAACGGGCATGATTTGGAAAATATGCTTGCCGAAGCATATGAACTTGAATTCAGTTATGTGAAAATACCTGCTATACAGGATAAAAATAAATCAATATCGTTCACTACCAATGATTTAATTCATTTGCCAACGGGAGTTTTATCGGCAGAGCAGTTTCAGTTGATTTTTAATCATCTGCCGGTGGATATTACGTTTGTCGACGAAAACGATGAAGTGAAGTTTTTCTCCAATCCGCCGCATCGTATTTTTCCCCGTACGCCAGCCATTATTGGTCGTAAAGTGCAGTTTTGTCATCCACCCGAAAGCGTGCATATTGTGAATCGCATTGTGGATTCGTTTAAGTCGGGCGAAAAGAGCGTAGCATCATTCTGGCTACACATGGGGCCAAAATTTGTGCTTATTCAGTATTTTGCTGTGCGCAACGAACAGGGCGAATACCGTGGTACACTCGAGGTTTCGCAGGAAATTTCGGAAATTCAAAAAATTGAAGGCGATCGCAGGTTGCTCGATTGGTAAAGAAAACCCTTAACCTCTGAAGGGAATAGAATTACCTTCTTTGTAAAGAATATATATAACTTCATTGCCGTACGAAAGTTTTAATAAAAAACGATTTTAAAAATTTAATTACT
>CAYONE010000093.1:1863-17087 GCA_964405245.1 uncultured Paludibacter sp. | reverse complement strand
GATTAATAAGGTATTCATAAACTAAATTTATTACATTTACTAAAATGAATTATCTAAATAAAATCGCTGACAATTTCGGGACAAATCTTTATATCCCAAATCTTCAAATTTCTTTTTTATTCCCAAATAAAACCCAGTTACCGGGCTTTGAGGATAACCCTGCGAACGCTGTAGTACATAACTTCTGTAAATCGGATCCTGCATCAATGTTATACGTCGGTCGGAGGCAGGAATATTGGTCTGATAAATACGTATTTCGCGCGGCAAAACTGTAATTATTTCTTCGCGCCAGTCGCCGAAAATGTCGGCAATCATCATTATATTTCCTTTGATGCTATCGGTTAGCGGGTTTTCTTTGAATTTCGATATTTTCATGCCTGCATCAAATCTGCGTCTAAACCGTTCCCTTCTTGCTTCGGGAGTTTCGTTTTGGTCTGGTAGCGTTTCCGGCATTTGTCCGAAATCCATAGTAAGTGTTTCGCGCAGCAAATCAGCATCCCACCAAACCCAGTTGCGACAATCGGGAACTTCTTCGTTGGTCGAATTTAACTTTACACCTTTCGAGTTCAACAGATATTTAGCATTGCTGCCGCCTTTCTGATCTTCGCTGGCAAAACATTCCAGTCCGGGTTGCGCCGGATCAAAATCTGCAACCATACCATCGCCTACGTGATAAGTTGGTTCACCTATTTTCCAAATCAATTTTCCGGTTTTTGCATCGGCAACCATTACGCCACGTCCATCGGTTTGCCATGGCTCGGAAACCAGAAACACCTGCATTCCATCCAGTTTCGGGTCAATGTGTGTGAGATAAGCTTTATCGCTGTGTCCCAAGCCCACCGACCAAAGCAGTGTGCCATTATCATCGAGCATACACGAACCGAGTAAAATTTCATCGCGTCCGTCGCCATCCACATCGCCGCAAACCATATTATGCGCACCCTGACTGCGAACCACAGGATTTTCTTCATCTCCATCCCAACGCCAGAGTTTTTCGAGTTTATTGCCGTTCAGTTGCCATGCATCCACCACCATAAGTTTGTAAGTACCTCGTGCTGCAAGTATGCAGGGCGTTTTTCCATCGAGATAAGCCATGCCCATCTGGTTGCGGTTCTGTCGGTTTACATCGCCATAACGGAAATTACGTTCAGGCCAGTCAGCACGAGCAATTTCTTTTCCGGTCATGCCATCGAGCACCAAAAGGTATTCGCTGCCGGCAAAAATGCGCCATTTTTCGTTGCGTTTGTAATCATTGCCGGCACCTTTCAATACTACTTCTGCTTTACCATCACCGTTAAAATCGTAAGCCATAAAAGGCGAGTACCACACACCAGGTTCAATTCCCAAACCTAAATCGTAAGTCCAAAGGTAAGTGCCATTGCTCAGGTATGCAGATATTTTGTAGGTGATGCCGGTTGTATCGGCAGGCATTCCCGGATCAACATTCAAATCGGGAGTGCGGACGATAAAGTCGTATGTACCATCGCCATTCAAATCGGCAACAGCAAGTTTTCCGACGCGTTCTGATTCATTTATTTTAACGGATGTATAATTTTTAAGCGTTTTGAAATCCACCGAAACTGTTTCAGCTATTCCTGTTTCTTTTTTGTTTACCACAGGTAAAACTTTGTATTGCGCAATTCCATTTACGGGTTGAAAATCTGTAAAATCAGTAGTTGTGATGACAGGTTTTGCATTGATTTTTCGTGATTTTCCGTTTACAATTCTGTAAACATTAAAAGCAGTTTGTGGAGTATCGGTATTCAGCAAACGCCAACCAAGATAAACAGCCTTACCATCCTGTGAAATTGTAGCCGTTAATCCCCGATTAAGTTTCTCAACAATTCTCTCTTTAGCAAATCCTTTTACGAGGGGTTTCGGCTCGTGGCGTGGTTCAAGAATTTCGTATTGATAAGTACGCTCCCGCGGATCCTGAGCGGAAATATTGTAAAAAGTAAGTAAGAAAAAATAAAGAAAAATATTGATTTTGATTTTCATAATTTTAATAAAATTGAAATATAACGATTGATCAAAGTTTAAATAATAGAACGCGGATTAAGCGGATTAGGCGGATAATGGCAGATTTTGAAAATATTTTACGAAGCAAATAATCAGAAAACAATCTTTTCATTTTTTATCTTTATCAGTTTTATCCGCCAAATCCGCTTAATCCGCGTTCCATTTATTCTGTAGTTATACTTGTCTATTTAAAAACTTCAATCGTTACCGGCGAGCAAAGTCCGCTTTTCATTGGTTGCCAGTGTGCATATCCGGTTGCTTTGTAATTTCTGTCCACAAAGTTTATCTCGTTGAAGATGCGCCATTTTACTTTTCGTTTATCATAATCAGCAATGCGGTTGGCTGGCAAATTAGTTACTTCTATGCGCAGGTGGTTTTCGCCCTGCTTCAGAAACTTACCAATTCTGCACACGAATGGTGCAGCCCATACAATACCGGCATCTTTCCCGTTTACAAACACACGTGCACTTTCGCGCACATCGCCCAACTTCATGACGTATAAAGCGTCTTTGTGTAATTTGTCGATGCTGAAAGTGGTTTCATAAACACCGGTTCCAATATTAATTTTCAGCAATTCATTATCAGTTTCAGTCCACGACTTGAGTGATTGCAAACGCAATGTGTCTTTCACTTCGGGATAACTGTTTACAAAATGTAATTCCCACGGATTTTTTATCTCAATCACGTTTACAGGTTTTACAGCTTCGTATCGCCATGGTGTTGCATCAATATCATCGTTTGTATATGTTCTCAGAATTGCAGATTCTCCTGATTTTAATTGCAATTTCACTTTAGGTTTTCCATCTTTTTCATCCACAAGAGCTTTACCAGTTTCTCCGCTAACAGGATCAAAAATCAGCACCGATTTAAAAGGTACTGAAAGTTCAACCCAGCTATCTGTATCTTTATCGTGCAGCGCCGAAACGAAGTAATGATAACCCGTTTCATTCGATCTTCTGATAAGATGTAAGCCATATTTTGTAACCATTTCTTCCTCTGTAGCGCCCAAAGCATCCATTGTTTGTTTATAATCCGTTCCGGTTATAACTTTTCCGTTTTTAAGTGTATTCGTTTTTGTAACAGAGAAATCTATTGTCATTGCAAGTTGTTTAAGCGCTTTGTCAAATTGTTTCTGACGGCTTTTTTGTTTCGCAAAACCCGGAATCATGGATGGAAAACGACCGAGAAATGCAATTTTCGCACCTTGTTTTACCAAATCAGCAATATGTTGGAGCGTGGTTTCGGGCATTTTTTGAACAGATGGTAATATCAGCGCTTTGTAACGCGCGCCACCTTCGGTAACAATTTCACCCTTTTCGCAGCGGGAAGTAAGTATAAATTTATCAGATACATAATCCACATCGTATCCATTGGCATATATTGAATGAACCACGTGAATAAACTCAGGCATTCGTTTTTCCATGCTGTGAATATCGAACTGTAGTAACCGACCGCTTTGTTCGTCCCAAACATCGTAAACAGGCAGATAAACCAGAAAATCATTATCGGGCTTGCCCATTTGCAGGAATGACTGACAGCGTGAAATATAATTCATCAAAGCCGGTGCATCACGCCAAATACTGTTTGTTGGCGACATATCGATAGAAGCGTAGAATTTCCAACCGGGCCAGGCAGCTTCGCGGGGCGAGTAAGTAGTGCCGTGAAAGTTCATTTTATTCACACCTGCAACAAACATTAAATCAATATCGGGTTTGCACTGCGAGAGCGAAGTGCGGAAATGCTCGGTAAGCCATGTAAAAGTTTCGCTGGAAACATAATTTTTTCCGCTTATATGCGCTCCCGACGATGCATATTTCAACATTGAAAGGTCTGAATCGTTCTTGCGTGTTAACGAGTCAGTTCGCAAACCTTTAATATTAAAATTTGAAAGTCCGAAACCTTCACATTCGGGAATATCAACCGAGGCGTATAAATCAATCAGATTTCCGGGCGAGCCGTGCGCCTGATTGCGTGTTTTACTGCCATATGCGTGAGCCCAGTTTGTCCATTGTTGTGTAAAATTCTCAAGCAGTAAATCGGAAATTGTTTCACGATAGTCGGCAACAATTCGGCGGGTAGTGTCAGTTCGCGCTTTCGAAAGAAACTGAGGAAGGTAATTTTCGAGTTTATAACCGCGACGTTTTTCAAATTGTTCGAAAAAGTCGGATGTCCAGTCGGCGCCATAAACTTCGTACGAATCATTAAAAAATGAATTTGGATATGGAATATTTGCTTTCTCAAACGCTTTGCTGAAACGGTCGAAATAGCGAGTGACTGCCGGCGCAGAAAAATGATCCATTACGTAACCTTCGCCTCCTGGCGCGGCACGTTTTACGGTTTGAAAAGTTTTTCCGTTAAAAGCCGCAATTAAAGTCCATTCGCCTTTAGGCGCTTTCCAGCTAATATTTCCTTCGGCATCAACTTTCGAAGTGAGATTCAGAGTTTTGGTTTTGCTGTAAGCCATCAGGCGTTGGAGTTTTGCCACAGGAATTTGTTTTTTATCGTCAGGTACGATTTTCTGATTGAAGTTTGTTCCGCCCACAACCTTGTATTCATTCACAATTAGTTTTGAAGCTGCATCCTCTATGCTGACTTCAGGTCCACCAAAAGGCCAGCCTGTTCCGGTGTTCATGTCAGTTTGAATGCCAAGGCGTTTACCTTCCGCAATGGTATGTCCCAGCATTTTCATCCATTTTTCCGAAAGAAACGGAATGTTATTGGCTTCGTTATTTTGCACTCCGTAAATAGGTGTAATTTCCAACAATCCAATTCCCTTTCGGGCATATTCTTCCAGATTCCATGTCAGATTTCTCTGATCCACAGCACTGCCCATCCACCACCATCGAGTGCCGGGTTTAGAATCGGGAGTAATGGAAGGCCAAGTTTGCCCCCCAACCCCCTGAAGGGGGAATAATGAAGTGCATAGAACCGAAAGTATAGCGAAGTTTTTAAGAATTGAAGTTTTCATTTTTCTAAAATTTTTGTTTACGTCACATTAAAATCTGAATTATAAGTGAATTTATGTGTTCAGTAATTGTATTTTTTTTTCAAAAGAAAATTATAAATGGGAAAAACTATAAAGTGTATGTTGTTAAAGTGTGAATTGTAAAAAAATATATTTTTATCAAACAAAAACTTGATCTAAACGCATTAATGCTGATAGTTGCACTAAACTCCCCCTTCAGTGGGTTGGGGGGCTGATTAGTTGTATATGTTTTTATTTCGGTCTGAAATCAAACCACAACTTCATGCTGATGCCTTCATCACCCTTTTTAATGCGCACTGAAGCAGGCTGACTGTTTGGCCCGAGATGCGGAATAGGTTTGAAATCGCGAATGGCAGGAATTTCATACAGGAATGAAATATCGCCTTCGGGGAAATCGGGATTAGTATTTTCGCCATTCTGACGCATTTTGGGTTCTTCGGGAGTGAAAACGCGTAGAAAAACGCCATCACTTTCGCTGTAAATAGTAAAAACACTTTCTTTTGTCTGCAAAGTTGCCCAATACATATTGGCATGATAGCCTTTAAATTCAGGATAAATCAGATTTTCGAAACTTTCGCCGGTAATGGTGTTGTTGTATTCTTTGTTCCACAAACCGTAATTTGTTCCTTTGATACGGTTTTTCCAAACCCGATAAGGACCGCGACCGAACCATTCCATGCCCATAACTCTGTTTTCGGGGTACGAAAAAGTCAATCCAAAATTGGTAATGTTTTCCTGCATAAACGAATCGTCGAAACCGGTACCGCCCGAAGCGCGATTGAGCATTACAGCCGACATGTGCAACATTCCTGCTGAAGTCATTTCCCAGCGAATAGAATCTACGCCGCCTAAATAATAAAATGTCAACACTGAATTTTTTCCCTCCTGGCGTACTTTATAATCTTTCAGTTTAATTTTCATACCTACGGCAATCGGTCCATTGGTAAATGAAATGTATCCGCACTTATTTCGTAAGGAATAAATTAAACCGTTTTTTACATTAAACTGAATTTTTATGTTCTCTGCTGATAAAGTTATAACACTGTCAGCTAATTCATAAGTTGCGCCATTGCCAGATAAATCGGCTTTTTTAAATTCATCCGAAGTATATTTTGCTGCTAATTGAACCGGATAAGTCCAGTTACAAACCACTGTTCCAGCTTCATCAATTGCTTCAAGTTCGAGAACATTTGCGGTAAAAAATTTATCCGAAACCGGGAGTTTAACTTTCGCTGTTTCGCCTCTCGAAATATCGGGTAGTACAATTGAGCCTTCTTCAACCAATATTTTTTTCGATTCTATGATTGGTGAATTAATTTTATACAACTTGTAAGCTAATTTGTGATTGCCTAATGTGCTGAAAAGATAATCGTTACTGACGAAAATTTCACCGTTGAATGATGGCGTAATCATAAATTTACGGATTTGCACCGGCGACCAAACTTCACGAATAGTATAGTAACTGCCTTCTTTTTCGCGGTACGGACCAAGAATTCCATCGGGAGCATTGAATCCATCGGAATCAAGTTTTCCCCCTTTATCGGAACGTTTTACAGCCTCATCAGAATAAGCCCACGTGAAAGCGCCCGCAAAAAGCGGACTTTCCATATATTTCAGCCAGAAATCTTCCATGCCGGCTCCATTTCCCTGATCGTATAAACCATGTGCAATCTCGGTGGGCATAAACACTTTGTAGCCATTGGCAAATCGGGCAACGCCGGTTTGGTAAGCGGGATAATGATGTGTGTCCAATTGATTAAAGTCAGCCCAGGCGTGGATTACATGGCGTTTTTGAGGATCATATTTGGAAAATTCTTTATCTAGTTTTTCATTCCAACCGCCTTCGTTGCCATTGCTCCAAATGATTACACAAGGGTGATTTACATCTCTGATAACAGTTTCTTTTACTAATTTCAGACCAACTCCGGTGTCGTACGCATCCTGCCAACCTGCTAATTCATCAATATAAAATAATCCGAGTGAGTCGCACATATCCAAAAAATGCTTATCAGGCGGATAATGTGAGCGTACTGCGTTCATATTCATTTCTTTAAGCAACTTAACATCTTGCAGACTTATTTCACGGTTGGTAGTGCGTCCCCCATCGGGATGAAACGAGTGTCGGTTAGTGCCTTTCAAAACTACTTTTACACCATTAACATACAAACCATCCTGCGGACGAAAATCGACTGTGCGAAAACCTATACGTTCGGTGTAAGTATGAACAGTTTGATTTTGTGTATTTTTTAGTTCGAGTGTGAGATTGTATAATTGCGGATTTTCGGTATTCCAGTTTAGAACGCCTTCCCATTTTACTGAAATATTGTGTTTTGTAACGCCCGATTGCAATTGAATGGTTTGTTCCGGAAATTTTATTTTCAATTTGGGGTGCGAAATGCTGGCAACGATTTTAAAATTGTCGGTTAAAGGAGTTGTGAAAACTTCCGCTTTGAATATCCCATCGGCTTGCGCATTCACAGCGATACGTTCGATATTTACCGCGGGTTTGTTTACCAAATAAACCGGACGATAAATGCCTCCGAAAAGCCACCAGTCGGCACGACGCTCGGCTGCATTTACAAGACGATTGGCGGAATGTTTTGAAACTTTCACTTCGAGTTTGTTTTTGCCACCGTATTTCAGCTTGTCGGTAATATTGTAAGTAAATCGATAAAATCCACCCTGATGTGTTTCTCCTGCCGAAATTCCATTAATTTTCACTTCGGTATCGGTCATAACGCCTTCGAAAACAATTTCGGTTTGTTTACCCTGCCAGTTTTTCGGTACGCTGAAAGTGTATTCATAAAGTCCATACTCCATGCTCGGATTTTTCAATCCTGCTTTGTACCAACGACCATAAGTGTATTCGCCAAAGCCTTGCAATTCCCATTGCGATGGAACTTTAATTTTGCTCCATTTTTTGCTGTTCATACCATCAGAACAATAGAATTTCCAGATTTTTTCGTCGCCCAAACCGGTACCCGAAAGGTACAATGTTTCGGTTTGTGAACCAGAAGTTGAAATCGCAAAAAGAAAAAGAAGAAGAATTTGGATGGATGTTTTCATGATGAAATGTGAGTTTTGCTGTTTTACCAAGCAAATCTAACAATAATCAGTGATTTATCCAATATTGTTGAAGTAAAGAACTTCAATAATGAATTTTTAGCTATGAAGTTGCACAAATGTCGAGGAAAAAAACCAAAGGAAAATATAATTTAACTAATTCAAAAAGTTCCTCCTCCATTCTTAATTCTTTATCAGCATTTCAGATTTCATTACCATTGGTATTTTCATTCCTTCGGGCATTTGCGGATTTTCCTTGATAAATGCATCGCCTTTTATCTCCTGATTGATTTTTGCTTCGATAATCCAGCCGGTTTTTACATCAACTTTTATTTCGGAAGTTTGTGAGCCCTTTAAATCATATTTCAAAGGCATTCCGTTGGTTTCGATATAAGCATCTTTATCGTTGGTTTCAATGGTTGATTTTCCTTTTATAACGGCAAAGTCCTTTTTTATTTCGGAAAATTCGTAGTTTGCTACCATATTTGCCGACATGCCTGCTTCAAGTTTGGTGTTAACATTCCATTTATCGCCTTCATTTACAGGATTTTCAGGGTATATGGCAGTAACTGATTCTATGCTTCCTTTTATGGCATCGCCACCGTAGGCTTTCATAATTTGCGCCTGAATTTGCTCTTTTTGAATTTCGTTCAGTTGTGCGAACGCGTTTATAGTGGTACTCCAAAGATTATCAATGTTTCTGACTTCAATAATTTTTCCGGTTTTACTCAAAGTCAAACTGAAGGTTTTGTTTTTCACTGCAGCTAAAACAGTTGACATGATATCAGTTTTGTCATTTTTTTCGGAGCTGAATTCAATAGCGCCCTGTGGCATCGACATAGACATACCGAGTTTTTCGAATCTTGTTTCCATTTCGTAACCATCATTAGTAATGTCTATTACATGAAATACCATTGTCGCATTCATTTTCATGCCCATATTTAAAAGCTGACCATTAATTTCCTGGCTGATAGTTGCATTCGTTTGTGTTACCTGTTTGTATTCTTTGCCTTTTTCAAGTTTAAGCGATAAATCGGCATTTTGTTTTCCGCACGAAAGGAAAAATAATGTAATAAGAATTAATGATAGATTTGTTTTCATGTTTTTTTTGTTGTTTTTTTTTGTAACTACTCAGCCCCCCAACCCCCTAAAGGGGGAGTTTTGTTGCGATTATCAACATTTATGCGTCTAAGTTTAGTTGTTATTATGTTATAAAATACTAAATTTTTACTCTGCAATTCTCTTAAAAGCTTAATTAAACATTTTGAAGTGCTGAGTAGTTACATTTTTTGTTGTTGTTTTTTATAAATGAATTGTGTGTTGTTCAAAGCCTGAGTTTTAATTTTAAGTTTTTGATGAATGTGAATTATGAGAATTCTATTAAAATGCAATACCAAGTTATATAATTATATGATCTTAAAAAACCGCAAAAAACGAGTTCAAGCTATAAACCGAATAAGTGTCATTACCTTAAGTTTCAGTTTATTTCTTTTTAAGCCAATCAGAAAATTTCTGCATTTTGTCAGGATTATCATTTATCCAAGTTGTTACCGCTTCGCTTTTGGTTGATTGTGAAATGTGGTAACTAAATGCTTCTAAATTGTCGGTTTGGATTAAATCATAGAATTTTGTTACGTAAAAATCCCACCAAAAACCTTTATTATCTTTTTTAAGTTCTCCTAAAATACCGAAAATACTTTTATTAGCTTCAACAAAAAGTTCCATTTCATTTTTGTTTTTGTTCTTGTCCATAAATCTTGACGAAGCCATTAAACTTACCATCATTTCCGCAGCTCCAAAATCGCTCGAAGAGATGGGTGCCAATGAAATATTTACGTTGATATTGTGATCATCCTTTTTTTCAATACCTTTGTTAAGTTCACTTTGTAATGCTTTATAATTTGGAATTGAGCGCGCAGAGTTTGGTTCAATCATTAAATGGTAATACAGTGGCAGCAACGACTTAATCCTTTCTCCCTTTTTCAACATTACACCCGACAGCAGAATATGACTGCTGCTATGCGTAGGTTTTGCTTCTATTGCATTAATGGCCGCTTCTTCAGCTTTATCAATTTTACCGTTATTAAGGCAGGTTAATCCCAAATTGTAATAAAGCATATAACTGTCCGGAAATTTTTGCAACGCTTCTTCATAAGTTTTTATAGCTTTTGCAGGTTTGCCGCTCAAATCGAGGCAGTTTCCTAAAATCACATAAGACTCATGCTGATGTTCTTCATTTTGTTTAATAGCTATAGTGCTATGTTTTATCGCTTTATTGTATTGTTTTACAGCAAAATAGGAGTAAGCAATTTCGTAGTTTGCCAGCGCCGATTTTTTATCAATATCAAGCGCAGCCATATATTTTGCAATAGCTTCATGATATCTACCCTGATCGTGCAACTCAACTCCCTGAGCTATAAGTTTCAACAGTTCGTCGCTTTGGCAAAATGCATTTAAAGAATAAAGCACAACAAATGCAGAAATAATAATTTGTTTCATAATTGTTAGATGTTTTTATATGTTGTTGTTACAGATGTTTTTCCTCATAAGTTCGATTATCAATTAAAACTAAATTTAATTTGTCGATTCCTTTGTATTTGATATAATCCACTGTGCTGTTTAATCTAAAACTTACACCCCCATCGTTCCATAGTTCTTTCCGTACAAAAAACTTAATTGTATATTCTGATGAGGATTTCACGAATATTATATCGATGGGTTCATTTTCAGGAAAATAAGCTTTAAGCTTTTTTACTGTTTCGGTTACTTTTAAAAGGTCATTGGCAGATACAGATGTGTTGTAGTATATTGTATGATAATTATTTATGCAGTGTTTGAGTAAATTCAGTAAGGGATTTCGGAAGGCTTCATCGTTTATTTCAATTTCTTCAAGTTCGAATTTTTGTACTAAATTATCATCCGTAAATCCGACTTCAATTTTTCTGTCGAGATTTAAGTTATAATTCAGATAATGCTCAAACCGGTTAAAATCCAAAATTACATTTGAGTCTGTAATTAAGGAATTGTCGTTTAAAATAAATCTGAGTCTGTAAAAATCATTTTCGGTATTTAAAAAAATAGAAACGTCTTCACTTTCTGCAAGAAATTCTGATTTATTGATTGCAGCAGCAATTTGTTCCGATACTTTTTTATCAATATTCTCACTGTAATACATTGTAATGTTTTTATCGACTTTTAAATTCTTTTCGTAGCCATCAAAAGGTGCTAAAGTTGATAAAATTAACACGAAAACCAAAATTATTACTAAACCGATAGCGCCATAACCCGCAGCAATCCAGCTCGATGCCTTTTTGCCATTTTCTGCAAGAAATGTACTGATCATTTTTCCCTGATATTTTTCCACTATTGCAGCAATAATCAGCGTGTAAATACCCGGAATCAATACTCTTGGAATTTTATCAGTGATATGTTGAGGAGTGAGAAAAAGAATCGTAAAAAGCAGAAAGGTTGATAGTATTCCTATAAATACAGATTTCCGCGCTGCATCCTGATCTCCAAAAGTTTTGAAGTTTTTCGAAATTAGAAAACCGGCAGCAATGGGTCCGCCAAAAAAAGTTGCGATTGAAATTGCCTTGTTTGTAAAAATTTTCGGTGTGTAACTTTCCATAAATATCAGATTATTTGTATTTTAAATTATGCTCGTCAATAAACAAACATTGTGTTGAAAAAATTTGATTTTCAGAGAAATCTGAGCAAAAGCGTGGATATTTCAGTTTTCTTTTCAGCGGAAAAATTTGTGGCAACAGTAACAAAAAAAAATTTCAAAAAACAGCCTAAAACATACCTGAGAATCCATTCAATAAGAAATTATATATTTAAAAGCTAATTAAAACATGAATTTTGCCAAATGCAAAAATAGCATAAAATATAACGTAGTTATAAATAATTATTATTTTTTCTGATACAATTTTTCTAAAATATTTTACAGAAGTAAGTGCCTAATATTCAATTTCAAAATTTAACTCACTTGCCGAAGCAATTAAAATTTTCACATCGTTCAACCCTATTGAACCTTTGAAGATATTTTTTTCTTTTATCATTCTATTTATCCGCTCGTGTAATTCTTTTGATTCAGCAGAAGAAACCTTTTCAGCTGTATCAACACCCAAATCGTAAAGCATTTGGGCATAAGTTACACCAACCCATTTAATTCTCGATAAATCGGCTAATTTGGTTAATTCAAGTAAATCGTGATATTTAATGCCTGTAGCATCCGCAAGTTTTTGTCTGTCCGATTGTTTAACAACCTTATTGTAAAGCTTTTCAGTATTAGTTATCCCTATTTTCTCCAGATTCTTAACCGCAGATTCTGAGATGCCAATAAAATCAGCAATTTTATTGGGCTTTGGAAGTGTGCTGTTTAAATCGCGAAGCAAAATTGTCAAATAATCGACTGAAAAACATTCACACCCCGAAAGTTCAGATAATTTCTCCTTTTTTCGTAAAGTTAATAACAAATCATTCACAGTTTGAATACCGAATTTTTTAAAACAATCAAATCTTTCTTCGGTTTTTTCTTTCAGAATCATGCGGCTCGGTGGCAAATATGCCGATTCTAATTTTAAGCGATAATCATCAATGGAAATTTTTGATAAATCAATATAGTATCCCATAATTTTATTGTTACGTTAAGTAAATTAGGCCTATCTAAAACATCATTATATTCGGTTAGTTAGAATTTTCAAATCTTTAAACTTTTGGCTCCCTTTAATTCAAAGTATTATTATAATGACAGAGAAATCAGTATAATTTGCAAATTTCATAAAAAAATCAGATACTCTGAACAATTTTCCAATTATTTCGTTTAATTTTGCAGAATCAAAAGTGGAAAGATTTGGACAGCTTGCAACCACACAAAAAAATGCTAAAAGGCTAACCCCCGCATAAGCACTGCTGATTGTACTTTCCAAATCGATTTCCGAAAATTAATAATTTTCAAAACAATTACAATTTATGGCTTATTTATTTTCTTCAGAATCAGTATCGGAAGGACATCCCGACAAAGTAGCCGATCAAATTTCGGACGCAATTCTTGATAATTTTTTGGCATTGGATAGCAAATCCAAAGTAGCTTGCGAAACATTGGTAACTACAGGACAAGTAGTACTTGCAGGCGAAGTAAAAACAAATGCTTATGTTGATGTGCAGTCAGTTGCACGTCGTGTAATTAATCGCATTGGTTATACCAAAAGCGAATATATGTTCGATGGAAATGCTTGTGGCATACTTTCGGCAATTCACGAGCAATCGGGCGATATAAACCGTGGTGTTGAACGCGAAGATCCAATGGAACAGGGAGCAGGTGATCAGGGAATGATGTTTGGTTACGCCACAAACGAAACCAAAAACCTTATGCCAATTGCACTCGACCTTGCACATGCTTTGGTTGAAGAATTGGCTGCCATTCGTCGCGAAGGCAAAGTTATGACTTACCTGCGTCCCGATTCAAAATCGCAGGTTACTATCGAATATGATGATAACAACCGTCCGGTTAAAGTACATACAATCGTGGTTTCAACTCAGCACGATGAATTTGTTGCTGCCGAAAACGGAAAATCGCAGGAAGTAGCCGATGCTGAAATGGTTGCTACAATTCACCGCGATGTGGAAAATATTCTGATTCCGCGTGTAAAAGCGCTCGATGTACAATTTGCCGATCTTTTCAAAGGCGAATACACGCTGCTCGTAAATCCAACCGGCAAATTTGTAATTGGCGGACCTCATGGAGATACCGGACTTACCGGACGTAAAATTATTGTGGATACTTATGGTGGAAAAGGCGCACACGGCGGTGGCGCATTTTCGGGCAAAGACCCTTCAAAAGTTGACCGTTCGGCAGCTTACGCGGCTCGTTATATCGCTAAAAATATTGTTGCAGCAGGTGTTGCAAACGAAGTGTTAGTTCAGGTGGCTTACGCTATTGGCGTTGCTCGTCCGATGAACCTTTACATCAACACTTATGGTACTGCCAATGTAAATTTAAACGATGGCGAAATTGCCGAAAAAATCAGCAATTTATTCGATTTACGCCCTAAAGCAATTGAACAAACCCTGAAATTGCGCGCACCTATTTATGAGGAAACAGCTTCGTATGGACATGTTGGACGCACTCCTGAAAAGAAAACCAAAACTTTCAGCAATGGTAACGGCGAAATTGTAACTTTGGAAGTTGATTTATTTACTTGGGAAGCCACAAACCGTGTTGAAGATATCAAAAAAGCTTTCGGAATTTAAAAATTGATATTTTGCAACAAATCTCTTAAAAAAGGATGCTAATCACGCATCCTTTTTTTATTGCACGGTTCATGTTATGTTTTTTATTTATGAATCAACATTAATTAATGCATTTCACGTAGGAAATTTCCAAAAAAATTACAATCTTTGTACAAAAATTTTATTAAAAATATTATAAACCTAAATTTGAATGTTATGGAATTTCTTACTGAATTAGACCCGCTTTTACGCGCTTTCTGGTTTATTGCAATCCCTGCAAGTATTATTTTTCTGATACAGACTATAATGACTTTCGTTGGAGCTGATGCCTCTGATGGAATTCAAGCCGATTTCGATGGTAATATTGACGGCGCTGATGCTCCTTTTCAACTTTTTTCTTTCAGAAATCTTATAAACTTTCTGCTTGGATTTGGTTGGTCGGGCGTATCGCTGTATGGCGTAATTCAAAGTAAAGCGCTTTTAATTGTAGTAGCAATAATTATTGCTTTACTATTTGTTTATCTTTTTTTTCTGATAATAAGTCAACTTTTAAAACTCAGCGAAGATGGCACTTTCAAATTTACGGAAACACTGAACAAAACCGCTGAAGTTTATGTAAATATTCCGGGCAATATGGAAGGCAAGGGGAAAATTATTATCAGTGTAAAAGGATCGATGCACGAATTAGATGCCATGACAAAAGGTGAAAAAATAAAATCATCTTCAGTCGTAAAAATTGTCAGCATCGAAAGCGAAAATGTTTTATTGGTAGAAAAAATCTAATTATTTACTCATTCCCCAATTTCTTATTTTCATAATTTCCCAATTTATCAGTTAACTCAACTTCATAACTTAAAAATAAAAAACAAAAAAAATGATTTCACCTATTTATCTAATTATCATTCTTGCTGTGGTTGTATTC
>CAYONE010000093.1:0-1763 GCA_964405245.1 uncultured Paludibacter sp. | reverse complement strand
AAAAAAAATGATTTCACCTATTTATCTAATTATCATTCTTGCTGTGGTTGTATTCGTAACCATTTCAGCATTAGTTTCACGTTATAAACGTTGTCCATCGGACAAAATTCTTGTAGTTTACGGACGTACCGGCGGAAGTTCGGCCAAGTGTATTCATGGTGGTGGCGCATTTATCTGGCCCGTAATTCAGGATTATGCTTACCTTGATCTTCGTCCGCTTTCCATCGAAGCCAACCTTACCAATGCGTTGAGCCGTCAGAATATACGTGTTGACGTGCCTTGCAGGTTTACAATTGCAATTTCCACCGAACACGAAAACATGAATTCGGCTGCCGAACGTTTACTCGGATTGAATGGAGAACAAATTCAGGACTTGGCTAAAGATATTTTATTTGGTCAGTTACGTTTGGTTATCGCTACCATGACCATTGAGGAAATTAACTCCGACCGCGATAAATTCCTTGACAATATCTCGAAAAACGTTGACAGTGAATTGAAAAAAATCGGTTTGAAACTTATTAACGTAAACGTAACCGATATCAAAGACGAATCGGGATATATCGAGGCGCTTGGAAAAGAAGCTGCCGCAAAAGCAATTAACGAAGCAAAAATATCGGTTGCAGAACAGGAAAAAATCGGTGAAACCGGAAAGGCAATGGCTGACAGAGAAAAAGATACTCAGATTGCTGAAACACATCGCGATCGTGACGTAAAAATTGCAATCACCCAAAAAGACAGAGAAGTTAGTATAGCTCAAGCTTTTAAAGATGAATCGATTGGTAAAGCCGAAGCAGATAAAGACACCCGTATTAAAACATCTGAAGCCAATGCCTTTGCAATTAAAGGAGAAAACGAAGCCAAAATTGCCATTGCTCAGTCGGATGCAGCACGTCGCGAGAAAGAAGCGGAAGCTTTACGTATAGCCATAGCATCGGAAAAAGTGCAACAGGCAAAAGCGCTCGAAGAATCGTACCATGCCGAGCAGGCTGCCGAAAATGCCCGCGCCGAACGTGAACGTTCAACTCAAACTGCGAATATAGTTGTTCCCGCAGAAATCGCTAAACAACGTGCCATTATTGAAGCACAGGCTATAGCAGAACAAACCCGCGAACAGGCAAAAGGTGAAGCTGATGCTATTTTTGCCAAAATGGAAGCCGAAGCTAAAGGTTTGTATGAAATTCTGACCAAACAGGCTGAAGGTTACAAAGAAGTAGTAAGCGCGGCTGCCGGTGATCCAACAAAAGCATTCCAGTTGTTGCTTATCGAAAAACTGCCTGAATTGGTGAAAACTCAGGTTGAAGCAGTGAAAAATATCAAAATCGATAAAATTACAGTTTGGGATTCGGGCAATGGAGTTGATAAAGGCAATACAACTACCGCTAATTTCGTATCAGGTATGATGAAAACTGTTCCGCCCCTCAACGATTTATTCAATATGGCCGGATTGAATCTTCCAAGTTTTCTGAAAGGTCCGAAAGATGAAGAAAAAACAGTTGTTGAAGAAAGCAATAAAACGGATAAAGATGAAGAAGTAAAGGAATAATCACCTAATCATTTCAATTTAAAAATCCCGAATCTTCGGGATTTTTAAATTACTACCCCCCACTCCTTCGCTCAGTACATGGATTTATTTTACTAAAAAACCAAACTTTACAATAACAAAACCGGCTTGCAAAATCATTTCGATTTAAACAAGCCGGTTTATTTTTTTAGTGATCCAGCTGGGGCTCGAACCCAGGACCCCATCCTTAAAAGGGATGTGC
>CAYONE010000092.1:0-17393 GCA_964405245.1 uncultured Paludibacter sp. | reverse complement strand
GAAAGAACTTGTCAATATTTTTTGATGAATTTTTTAATAGGCTAGTTTCTGATTCTTTTAATCAGTAAAGTTCAGTAAGTATAAACTCTTTTTGAGGATAAATCAGACAGAAGTTTTACTTATATTCATTACCTTTGCAGCTATTTGAAAAAACTGAATTTTGAATAATGAATCCTCTCGATATTATCAAAAAATACTACACCGAAGGTAGTGAACTTTATAAAATTCTGGTATCACACAGCCGTCACGTTACTGAAAAAGCTTTAAGTATCGCATACAAACATCCTGAACTTGGGCTCGATGAAACATTTATATCCGAAGCTTGCATGTTGCACGACATTGGAATATTTATGTGCAATGCGCCTTCTATTCATTGTTATGGAACGCACCAGTATGTTGAGCATGGTTATTTGGGTTCAGAAATTCTGATGCGCGAAGGACTTTTGCGTCATGCATTGGTTTGCGAAAGACATACCGGCGCGGGCATTTCGCTCGATAAAATAATTGAGCGAAATTTACCGCTTCCACTCCGCGATATGTGTCCGGTAAGCCTCGAAGAACAGGTAATTTGTTATGTCGACAAATTTTTCTCAAAATCGAAGCTCGGCAAACCACACACAATTGAGTACATAACAAATCATCTTGCAAAATACGATGAAGCTGATGTGAAAGTGTTTATGGATTGGCACCAAAGGTTTAGATAATTTTTTGATTTGTAAGAAACGCCACGTTTACAGGAGATATTTTTTAGTATCGAAGAAAGAATTTACTGCTATGTTTTTTTGGTTTATGAAGTTTGGCAAGTCATGTTTAAAAACGAAAACATGACTTACCCAAGAAAATTCAGAATTTCAAAAATCAATAATACAGCGGCTAATTCAGCAATTTATACGAAAATCCAAAACTGAGAAATTCTTTAAATTGCAAGCGTGCTTTTTCGCCCTTTGTAAGCAATATTGTGTTATCGTAGCGTGGGTTAAGCGACAATCGGGTTGAAAGGAATCGGTTGATAGTAAAATTTCCAATAATTTCCCAATCGACTTCAACCTTTTGGTAATTTGTGAAAAAATAAAACTTCGAATCGAGTTGAATTTCTTTTGTTGGTGCATAAGAAGCCTGGGCACGCATCGAACTACCAATTTCGCTCAGGTAATGTTCACCCGCTTTAATACCAAAAAGGTTTGGATTGAGTACATTGGCATCCTTCTCATACAAATAAATATATTTATATGCAACGGGCGAAAGTACCACTGAAAGTATTTTTTTGTATTTATAATCAAGACCAATACCTGCATTTAATCTTATCGGACTTAGAAAACTCGATTTCAATGTATTTGAGTTAACCGCCTTATAATTGTTAAGTAATTGAGTCGAAAATTCAATATTTCCACTGTAAAACCAGTTACCATTTATTTTATAACCTAATTTGCTGTTAATTCTCACAAGGTCGTTGTTGGTATTTATGGCTCTGAGGGCTGTTGAGTCATCCACAAAATAGAACCCCATGCGCCACTCGGCGTTGTTTTCGAACTGAATGTTCTTTTTGTTGTCGTAGTTAAACTGGGCTGTAAGCACGCCAAGCACCGACATATTGCTGTTTCCTCCCTGATACCAGTTATTGGTAACCATATTTTGCGAAAACTGCGCCAACACATTTGACCTTTTAGTCCATGGACTTGCTACTACTTTTTGTATTGTAAGTTTCCGGTCATTATTGTTAATTTTTCCGGCATTATTCAATGTAATTTCAGAAAGCGGACGTGAACTTATCTGGAAATTCCGAAGTTCGGAAGTGTTCGGAAGTTTTTCAATCCGGTAAGCAAAAAGTTCAGGTTTTGACGTTAATATTTTGCGTTCAATTTCTGCTCTCGTTTCTTTTAAAATAATATAAGGATCAAGAGTTTCAAATGATGAATAAATTTTCTCTATCAAACTTGGCGTGTTACTTTTGAATATCAGATTATTCAATTCAACTGAGTTTTCCCAATTTATTTTTATATCCTTTTTTTTCAAAACTAATGCCGACAACAGAGGATTACATTCAAGTGTCAGACTGTCAAGCTTAACCGGTGAAAACAGATTGGCTTTACGCCAAAACCGAGGATTTATATCTTCGATTGAAAATTCTTTTTCTGTATTAATTAGCTCAATATCACTCAAAATACTGTCGGGTATATATTCAATATTTACCTGAAAAACTGTGTCGTTCACAAAATTCTTAACATAGTTTGGCGAGGCAATTATTGTTTTTCCCAACATTAAAAAAACAATTATCAACCCTAAAGTATTTGAAATTTTTTTCTTCATTATTTAAAATTCATAAGGTAAAAAATGCCTTCCGAATAATTATTCGTTCAGGTATTATTTTATCGCAAAAATAAAATGCAAAACAGAAGTTATTCTCCAAAAGCGGGTGGCAAAGATTTATTTCCGGTTTTTGCACCGAGTTCTTTGATTTTTTCTGCAGTTCGAATTATATTTCCATTACCATCTTTCATTTTTCTGATAGCGCTTTCGTACGCTTCGTCAGCTTTAACTATATTGTTTTTTATTTTCAGCAAGTCTTCGGTAAATCCTATAAACTTATCGTATAAAGCTCCGCTTAGTCGTGCAATTTCCTGCGCATTGCGGGTTTGGTTTTCCTGCTTCCAAATGGAAGAAATGGTACGCAAAGTTGCAAGCAAGGTTGTAGGACTTACAATAACAATTTTCCGCTCCCAGGCATAAGAAAAAAGCTCGCTATCAGCTTGAACAGCCACCGAAAACGATGCTTCAATAGGGACAAACATTAAAACGAAGTCCGGTGTATTTATACTCAGAGCGTTCTGGTAATTTTTCTCACTAAGGTATTTAACGTGATTTCGGAGCGAAATGATATGCTCTTTCAAATTACGTCCCTGTAAATCGTCATTATTATCTGTAACAAAACGCTCGTAAGCTACCAACGATACTTTTGAATCGATAATAATGTGTTTATTATCGGGCAAATGCACTATAACATCCGGTCTTTGCTGACTTGCATTACTTCCCTCGACCACTTCTTCGCGTTCGTACTCCTGTCCGCGTGTTAATCCTGACCGTTCCAAAACACGCTCCAAAATAACTTCACCCCAATTGCCTTGTTTTTTAACATCACCTTTAAGCGCTTTTGTCAAATTTTCGGCATCCTCGCTCATTTTTGCATTCAACTTCGTCAGGTTTCGCAACTCCTCACGCAAACTCACTTTATCACGCATTTCTTTTTCGTAAGCATCTTCAACCTTTTTCTCGAAATTTTGAATTTTTTCCTTTAACGGATTCAGAATTTCTGCCAGATTTTTATGATTCGATGCCGAAAATTCATCCGAGCGATCTTTAAGAATTTTATGTGCAATATTCTCAAATTCGGAAGTTAATCGTTTTTGAATTTCTTCAAGTTCAGCTTTTTGTGTCTCAAGTTTCTCAGATAAATTATTATTTATTGCCTTTAGTGCCGACAATTCACTGATTTGTTCCTCCATCTTCACCAAATTTTGTGCCAGCATATCTTCACTTTTTTGTAAATTGATAGTTTTTATGCGCAAAGTTTCAGCTAAAACTGCTTTTTGCTTTTCTGTATCATTCATATTTTCTGTCAGATTACGAAGGATTTCATTCTGTTTTTCAGAATTTTTAGTGAATTGTCGCCAAGCTAAAAACCAACCCAGCCCAATACCGGCAAGAGTCAATACCAATGTTAGTAAGTATTCCATAATTTTTAGTTTATTTAATAAGTGAAATCAAGAGAACTCGCAGGTAATGCAGGTTTTAATCGAAAAGTGTAGGATGATCGTTGTCAAATTTACGTAAGATCGCAAACATAAGCGTTTCGCGTATGAATTTCGATTTATTTGAAACGTTATATTTGCTTATATATCTGTTTAATGCCTTGTTTTCTTCATCGTTAAGAGTAAACAGATGCCTGTGAGTGCGCAACATTTTTTTGCGAGATGCAGCCTGTTTCAGTTCCTTTTTCAGTTTCTTTTTTGCCATAAATACAGATATTTAGCTACAAAATTAATACTTTCATTTTGTATTTAACAGTTTCAATAGAAAAATATGTATTTTTACGCGGGAAAAGAAGGTGAAAAAGTTGGAATGTTTGAAAGTTTGAAAGTCTGAAATGTTTGAAATGTTTGAAAGTAAGAAATTAATATAGAGTGTGTTACATTGCTTCATTCTTCATTTTACATTCTTCATTTAACATTTTTCATTCTACATTCTACGATTTTCTTAATTTTCTGTTTTCTTTTCTCTGTCTCGTAACTAAAAACTCGTAACAAAATTAAAATGGCTGACCATAACGAATTAGGAAAAATTGGCGAAGAACGCGCGCAAAAATATCTTTCCGAAAAAGGGTATAAAATACGTGAAACGAATTGGGTAACCGGCAAACTTGAACTCGACATTATCGCCGAAAAAGATGGCATGTTGGTAATTGTGGAAGTTAAAACCCGTTCGACAGAGTATTTCGAACATCCCGAAGAAGCGATTACTTTGCGAAAAATCCGGAATTTAGTTTCGGCAGCGCACGATTATATTTTCAAAATAAATTGGATGGGCGAAACCCGTTTTGATATAATTTCTGTAATTCCCAAAGGTCAATCCTACAGTATTCATCATATTGAAGATGCATTTTTGCCTCCCTTGTAATTTTCAGTTTCCTAAATGATTTATTGTAACATATTGTCAGATATACGGAGTTTTATCTTTATGCAAATTCTGATAAATTGCCAATTTACATCCGTCTGTTACCAATATTTTTTTCAGCAAAATCATTAGAGTTTATATAACTTAGTTGATTAAAGTGCGAATAATTCGCCTTTTAACGCTTTAACCTCTATCCCTAACCCTTTCTCCCAAGGAGAAAGGGGACAGGTCAGCTCGTTTTATGAGATTCGCATAATGATTTCACTCCGCAAAGTCCCTCTAAAAAAATCTAATCCAATATTTTTTCTCCTTTGGAGAAAGTGCCCAAAGGGCGATAGAGGTCGGGAGAGGGATTTAGGGAGAGGTCGAATTCAATTGATATTTAGCATTATAACTTTTTATTTTTTACATAATCTCTATTAAAAAAAACAGTAGATTACTACAATACTTTTATTACTTTTTAGTTTAATATTAAAATTATTTTGTCAAACAGATTCTAAATTCGGACAATAAGAAAGTAGTCTAAAAATATTTTAAGAAATTTTCTTTCAAACGATTGTCAGTCTGTTTTAATTACTAATTTTGTTTTAAATTTTAACTTTAAAAACAAATATTTTTCTTATGGGCCTAAAATCCTTTACTACAGCGCTTTTCAGTTTATTTATTTCACTTTCGATTACTGCACAAAAAACCGATACCATACCGTGGAACGGTGAACAACTTAACAAACAAGGTATAACTCATTTCGATAAGGGCGAATATGCCGAGGCGCTCAAGTTTTTTAACAGGGTGAGTAAATGCGATCCGGAGTATGCAACGGCGTGCTACGAAGCTGCACTTACTTTTGAAAATACGGAAGAATATACTCTCGGCTTAAATAAAATTAACGAGGCTGATTCAATAGAACCTGACAACGTACGTTTTATAACTCTGAAAGGCAGTTTACTCGATGATCTTAAAAGATATTCCGAGGCAATTGAACTATTGGAAGCTGCCCGGAAAAAATGGCCATACAATCATAATCTGCTCTACAATTTGGCAATTGTTTACATAAACGCCGAAAACTATAATAAAGCTGAGCTTACTCTTAATGAGTGTGTAAAAATATCGCCTTATCACTCGGGTACACATATTTTACTTGGCAGGTTAAATTATATTTTGGGACGAATGGGCGAATCGGTGCTTGCATATAACATGGGATTGTTATTAAATCCATCTATGTCAAATGTAACCAAATTTCAGAATGTAATTACGGGCGAAGCAACTCCATCGTCCAAAGCATATCTATATCCTTATCCTGAAGGTTACGATGCAGAACAATGGAAAGAAATAACACGCTTATGCAATAGCGGTTTAGCTTTCAATAATAATTTTCCGTATAAACTTAAACCAAACTTTCTGCTAAACCGACAGTCCTATTTAGTTTTTCAAAAAATGCAGTATAACGCGGAAGATGCCACAATTTACAACCAGTTTTACGTTCGTTTTTTCAAAGAATTATTTTACCGCAACGAATTGGATATACTTTTCGGGTTGCAATTGCAAAATATTAAGGATGATGCTGTAAATGCATTGAACAATGCCAATGCCAAAAGAATTAAAAAGTTTGTGGAATTTGCGCAAACAAGTATCGGTAATTGGCGCGAATATGGTTTTTCATCAATCAATGAAAAAAACAAAGTAAAAACTCATATTTTTGATGATAACGGAAATTTGAGCATGATAGGGACTCAGGTACTTGTACCTGAACCAAGCATTGAAGGAAATTACATTAGAATTAACAGAGCCGGCGCTGTAATTGAAAAAGGAACTTACAAAAACAACAAGCAAGAGGGTTTATGCGAAATTCTATATCCTGATGGCTCTATAAGTCAGGAATTGTATTTTACAGCCGATGAGTTGGATAAAACCAACCGAACTTTTTATGAAAACGGGAATTTATCGGGAATTTATCCGCGCGATAAAGGGAAAAAGAACGGTACAGAAATAAATTACTCAAAAAGCGGACGGGTTACCCGTAAACAATCTTTTGAAAATGACAAAGTCGAAGGCTCACATTATCAACTTTTCATGTCGCAGGCATGGTCGTTCGAGCAGAGCTATACAAACGACAAACTTAACGGAGTATATACTCAAAAATGGATCAACGGCAATTTGAAAGAACAGGGAAATTACACCGACAGCCTGCTGAATGGCGCTTGTAAACAATGGTACGCCAACGGAAAACTCAAGGAAGAAACCAATTTTTTAAAAGATAAACTTTCAGGCACTTATACATTATATCATACTAATGGCATAAAAAGCGAGGAAGGCGTTTATAACGATTCGGCTCAACTGCATGGTGTGGTAATAAGGTATGACAGAACCGGTAAAAAAATTAAAAGCAAAACCAATTATGAAAACGGCAAGTTAAACGGGTTGACTACTTTTTATTACGACAATGGAAAAATTAAATTCGAACATAATTATTTAAACAATACGCTCGAAAAAATTACATGTTACAATCAAACCGGAAATGTAATTTATCAGACTGAGGCAAAAGATGGTGAAATTCAATTCAAAGGATTTTATGATGATGGCATGTTGCTGAATGAAGGTAGTTTGCGTAATGGAAAACAAGAGGGTGAATGGTGGGCATTTTCCGGTGGCGGAGTTCTGATTTCCATCGAAAATTATAAAGATGGAATGGAATCGGGAATACAAAAAACATTTTATCCGTCCGGAACTTTGAAATCGGAAAATGTATGCGACAGTAATAAAATTGAGGGCGTTTTAAAAAACTATTTTCCTAATGGTACTCTCAAATCAATAGCTTATTATCAGAATGGCTCTGCCAATGGAGAACATAAGGTGTATAACAGCAACGGTAATTTAAAAGGACATTATTACCTGAGCGAAAACAATGTAACCGGAACAAGTTTTGAATATTGTACAGAAGGAAAACTTACCACAGTAATAGGGTATGATGAAGACAATAACATAAAAAACGCCGTAATATACGCAAACGGAAAATTCGAAAAACAAATACCTTACGATAAAGATTCGTTGCTTGTGCAATTTTACTATCCCAGCGGAAAACTGAAACTGTGGTTTAAACTTGTTGATGGATTAAAAGAGGGGGTATCGGAAACATATTATCCAAACGGAAAAATTCAGAGCAAAGTAAATTTCCTATACGGAAAACTGAACGGTCCTGCACTGAATTGGGATATTGATGGAAACCTTGAAAGCACTGCAAATTATGTTCTTGATAAACCCGAAGGTTTCATTTATTATTACAACAAAGGAAAAATTTCAGCGCTCGATTATTTTGAAGATGGGAAAAATCAGAATACTTATCGTGAACTTTATTCAAATGGTAAAACATATCGTATAATACCTAATGTTGATGACTCAAGAGAAGGCGAATATCAATTTTTCTCGCCCGATAGCGTTTTATTATTCAGCCTGAATTACCAAAACGAATTTATTACCTCAGTAAAAATCAGAAACAAACAGGGAGTAATTGAAAAAATACCTGCAACCGAAAACAAATCGGGGCAACTTACAAGTTACTATCCAAATGGAGCAATTGCAGCCAACATCCCTGTATTAAACGGATATTTAAACGGAATAATGGTTTTGTATCAGGCAAATGGATTGAAAATTATCGAGCGTAACTATGTAAACGATTATCTCGAAGGCATTACAAATAAATACCACATCAATGGAAAACTGAAAGAAACCATGGTTTACCATAACGATGATTTGGATGGGAAATGGACACAATACAGCGAATCGGGAGTTAAAATGATTGAAGGACAATTCTCTGCCGATGCTAAAACCGGTGTGTGGATATATTATGATGCCGCTGGAAAAGAAAAATATAAAGTTCTTTACGAAAACGATTTAGTATATGATTTCCTGTAATAAAACGGCAATATATTCAGCGCTGATTTTCATTGTAAGCTATTGTTGTTTTGTTGCAAAGGGAGTTTTCGCACAAAATCCTGCTGATTTTCAGCGTTTTCACGAGCGTTACCCTTCAAATCCTTTCATTCAACTGCAAAATGAAGCATCGTTGGAAATAAGCATGGACAAACAGGGCAAACCTGTGTTTACCATTACCGAGTCCGATGTAAAATTGGTGCTTACCGATAATTTTCCGGAGCTTTCCGAAATGCGAAATTATTATAATGCAAGTGATGTGGTAAAATATATCGATGCTTATAGTTTGGTGCCCTCAGGCGATAAATTTAATAAAATAAAAATCCCTGATTTAAAAAAAATGACCGACGACGATAACAGTTATTATTATAATGATACCTACTGCATGGTTGGTCATTTTCCATCGGTTAAAAAAGGCACCCTTTTGCATAATCACCAAAAATATATATCTTCCGATATTGATGTTGGGTATCGTTTTCTTTTCGGAAACTATGTGCCGGTTGAAAGTGCAAGTCTCACCGTTACTTTTCCGGATAATGTGAAAATTATATGGCGATATGCGGGTAAAGATACTTCGCAGATAAATTTCAGTAGCGTTAAAAAAGGAAATTTTACTTCCTATAACTGGAAATGCGAAACTCTTAAAGGTTATACCCAGGATAATCTTTCGCCATCGCACAGGTATTTTCTGCCTCACATTATTATTAGCGTAGCCGGATATGATTACAAAGGCAACAATGTAAATGTGATGGGCAATATCGATGATTTACATAAATGGGAACATGGAAAATTAAAAAATATTAATACCCAAATTCATCCATTGGTAAAAGCTTTAGCCGATTCAATAACTTCGGGATTTATTACTCCGCGCAAAAAGGTGGAAGCCATATACAAATGGGTTCAGGAAAAAATTAAATACATAGCTATTGAAGATGGCGAAAATGGTTTTGTGCCTCAACAGGCCGAAACAGTTCTGGCAAGAAAATATGGCGATTGTAAAGATAAATCGAGTATTCTTACCGCTCTAATCAGAGCTACCGGGCAGGAAGCTTCTTTCGCTTGCGTTGGCACACGGAAATTGCCCTATAGTTTTACAAAATATCCGGTTATAGGATCAGCAAATCACCTTATAGCTGTTTGGTGGGACGAGAATAAAAATCCGGTAATACTCGATGGCACAACCCGTTTTTGTGCTGTGGGCGAAATACCATCGTTTATTCAGGGTAAAGAATGCCTGATTATGATAGATAGCTTAAATTATATGGTTTACAATATTCCTGTTTTTGAGCCACACAAAAACTTAACTTCAGATACTTTGTACCTTAAAATTGAAGGAAAAAATCTTTATGGAAACGGAGTTTTGGCTGCCAATGGCGAAGGTCGCACCGAACTTTTGTATAAGCTTGAGGGAAAAGATAGCAAAAAGCAGAACGATTTATTAAGTGAAATTCTTGGCTTTGCAGGCAACAAACTTGTAATCACTGATTGTAAATGGATAACAAGCCAGAATGTAATTGATCCTGTTATTGCGCGTTACAACATTGAACTGCCTGATTATTGCGTAACTTCTGGTAATCAGACTTATGTAAATTTGAATCTGCATCAGCATTTAAGTTCGCTTGATTTGAAACAGGACAGAACCATTCCTATTGAAACAGAAAATACCTATCAGAATAAAATTACCACAGTTTTAACTGTTCCCGAAGGACACACTTTGGTTCAAATACCTGAAAACAGCTCATATTCGCACCCGAAGTTCAGCTTTTCTATCACTTATAGCAATGTGAATAATACGGTTATAAAAAATACCAGTATAAGCATAGGATTTCTTTTGATTGAAGGTGAAGATATAACTGCTTTTCGCGATATGATTCTACAGTTGAAACAAGCCTATCGTAAAACTATAATGTTGAGGAAAAATACATAATAATGTGCCATTCGCAGTGTATCGAAGATTCCTCTTGCGGAATGTGCTATTTTATATATCAATCATTCCAATTTAGCTGAATTTTCCAAAAAAGTATATTATTTCAATTTTAAAAAACTGATTTTTAACTTCAAAAAAATAAATCCTTATGAATTTCAAAATAAACCAACGAAAAATGAAAGTTGTAATCGTCATTTGTTTTCAATTATTTGCTCTGATTAGTTATGCTCAAAGCAGTTACTCCAAATACAGCTGGAATACAATGCCGGTAAGCAACCAAGCCGACACAATGAAAGCAGTGGATGGCGCAGTAATACTTTTGGAGCGCAGAATAACCGACATTTACGTTAATAAACAACGTAATTTTGAAGAAACCTTTATATTTCACAAAAAAATAAAGGTGGAAACGGATAAGGCCATAAACCGCTTCAATAAAATTTATATTTCGCTCAATAATGTTCTCGAAATTGTTGACATGGCTGCAAGGTTTATATTGCCCGACGGAAAGGAAACCATAGTTTCGAAAAACAATATCAAACAAATTGAAAATCTTGAAAATGTTGGCGATGTTAAAACATTTGTTATTGAGGGCGCTGAAGCAGGAGGACAAATTGAGTATTATTATATTCTCAGAAAAGAGTTCAACCCTTATGGAGGTTTTTATGTGCAGGACGAAACGCCCCGTGCTAATGTAGAAGTAATTTTTGCTTATCCTAAAAAACTCGCTTACATCTTCCGTTTGAACAATGGTTTTCCGGAATTTGAAGAAGATGATACAGACTCCGAAATTACAGTAAAACGCGCTACAATAACTAATGTGGAGGGAATTACCGAAGAAAGATACGCCTATTATAAACCAAATCTTATGAGTTTCGATTATACTTTAGCTTATAATCGTTATCAATCATCGTTAAGAGTGTATTCATGGGCAAAAGCCTGCAACAATATTTACAACAACTCATACATTTTTACAAAGAAGGAAACAGCGGCGGCAAAAACATTGCTGAAGCAAATTAACCTGTCGGAGAGAGACGAATTACAAAGAATTCGCGATATAGAAAACTGGGTGAAGAAAAATTTTAAGGTCGATAAACATCTTCAGAAACAAACCGATTTGGCAAAAAATATTAAGCTGAAACAATGTAATTTTTATGATGTTACCCGATTATATATTGCCCTTTTTCAGGAAGCAGGTATAACTTTTGAGATGGTTAAAACCGGCGACAATTCCGAACAACCGTTTCGTCCGGACTTTGATGCATTCAATTATCTGGATTACACCCTGTTTTATTTCCCCAATGTTAATGAGTATATCACACCCGAAGACAACGCCTACAGGGTGGGGATTTTACCATCCGAATTTCAGGGCGGATATGGTATTTTTATGAAACCGATAGCGTATAACGAAATGCTGAAAACACTTGGTTACGAAATTCGGAAAATTCCTGTTCACGAATGTAAGCTTAATGGCGATTCGATGTTTGTAAGCATAACAATAGAACCTGAAAATAACATACTGAAAGCAAAAACCCGCAGGGTGATGTTTGGCGATTTTGCGCGTTCGTTTCAATCGTATTTGCACTTGTTGGACGATACCAAAAAACGAGAGTTAGTTGAATCAGTTTTCTCGCTCGGAAAAGATCAAACAGAAGTTCTTTCAATGAATTATCAGAACAGCGCGCCCGAAAACATTGCTTTGAAACCTCTGATTTGGGATATGGAATTGCAAACCAAATCGCTTATTGAAGAAGCAGGAACTGATTTGTTGATAAAAATTGGTGAAACAATCGGGCGACAAATTGAACTTTATCAGAAGGAAGAACGAAAATTACCAATTGTAGTAGGTATTTTACATGATTATTATAGAGAAATTAAATTTGCTATTCCGGATGGATATAAAATTGCAAATTTGAATGATTTGAACATGCATATAGAAATGAAAAACGATGGCAAAACAAGTTGTATATTCACTTCCGAAGCATCTCTGCAACAAAATGTACTTACAATTATTTCAAAAGAATATTATCTTGATTCAGGATATCCGGCATCGCGCTACGACGAGTTCAGAAGTGTAATTAACGCTGCTGCCGACTTTAATAAGAAAACAGTATTGCTGCAAAAAATCTGATTTCAGGCAGCTTAACAAATTAAAATACTGCTCAAAAGCACGGGAAATGCGATTAATCACTTGATTAGAAAAAGCATGCACATGCTGAATGAGAATATCTTATCAATTTCCTACAAGTATTTTGCTGCAACTAAAAAACTCAAAAACATTTAATATTACATTGATATTCTAAAATTGCAGAACTCGAAAAAATAATATGGAAAAGAAAAAACCTGACAAGTCAGTTAAATTGACTTTATCAGGTTTTTTCTATTTAAATAGGATATTTTTATTCCCACGGACTTCCCTGAAACTGATAATCAGCGTCATCCGCACATAAAGGATTTGGGTCGCCTGGGAGGCTGTTGAATGAATTCAGGACAAGGGATATTTCATTATCGAGTTTTACAATTTCTAATCGAGGAGCAATATAAATCTTTTTATCTGCAAAATTCAGTATTTTATTTTCTATTGTTTTCATATAATTTTCAGTTGATGTTAATGATTAATTTTTCTGGCTTATCAGCACCTTGATTCTTGCTCTTTGGTTATCATTACTTATTTCCATCAGGTAAACTCCCTGTTGATTAAGTTCAAGTTTTTCACCATTAATTACTGAATTATTGCGTTGTATAAGTTTCCCTACAGCATCATAAATGCTGACTTTTGAAACTTCTGTTATTCCTTTTACAATCACATGCGTACCCTGCACTATTGCAAAAATACCATCGTTTTTAGCCTGTATAATTCCATTGGCGTTTTCAGTTGAAAGCAACACTTTGAAACGACTGCTTGTGCCTGTTTGATTTGAATAGTAATTATATCCGTCTGCGCTTAACAAGTCTGTAGAAATTCCTGTTTCGGTATCTGAAAGAATTATTTTTTCCACTTTGTTTAATTGGGATTTATCCGAAATTTTAATAGTATATGTTCCGGTTTTGCCTGTTCTTATTTTCAAATCAACCATTTCGATGCTTTCAGGAAGTGTATTTACCGCCAATCCTGAACAGGCTCCAACGGCTTCAGTGTAAATTTGAGGAATGGCGGTATTTGAATTTAAAAACTTCATTCCATCCATATTTGTGTCAAAACCTTCGGTTGCATTTTCCTGTAATCGTATCAGTGTGTTATCCGATAAACTTCCATCACTTATTTCGATAACAATATCTTCCGGTCTGTACGCGGGAGCACCGCCTCCACCACCGCTTGTAAAATCAGTAAGTCCTGTGTTGTCATATGTTAATGTAGCATTGCTTGTTCCAAATACCTGAAGAAAATATGCTGAGAATGGTTTAAATCTATAGGTTGTGCCTGAAGCAAGTGTACTGTATGAATTTGTCCCGTAGATGTAATATGGAGCAAGTGAAATGGCATATTTTAGATTAAAATCAGCCGGATATGGAGTTCCTACCAAATTCCATCCATCGTTACACGTACCTGTGGCGTCATAAGCGTTAGCTGTTTTGTTTATATCGCAAAAATCCAACTGTGCTCCAGTTGAAGAAACAAAGTCAATAGTCTTGGGAATATCCTGTTTCCCTCCGGTAATTATATAACCTTTGGTTGCTTCAAATGTATGTGGATTAACACTTACAAAATATTTGCTATTTGTTGGCGATACCAACGATGCATCTGCAGCACGATTTGCGCCACTGTATTCTGCTGCAAAAAAATCTACATTCGTTCCTGATTGATTCAAATTACCCCAAACGGCAGGAGTGGAAGTTCCTGCAAAGAATATACTGCCTGAACTAACTTCAAACGGAAAACTAATGAAATCCCATTTATCACTTAGTGTTCTTCTTGCTATCAGTTTCGAACTACTGCCCATGGTTACATTACTTGTACTGCCATTGCAAGCTCCAATGAGCTGTCCGGCATTTCCATCTGCATCAATATTAAACACTAATGGTGAATTAACATTGAGGGTCGTTCCGCTATTTACAGTAAGAATTCCATCTTTTTCTATAATCAATGAATCTGCATTTATTGTTAAATTGGAAGATACTGTTACGGTTGTATTATTGCTGATATATACTTTAGCGTTGTTGTATGGGGGCGATGCTATTGGAATCCATTTATTTGAATCGTCTAAATATTGCCAGATATTTGTATCTGACCAGTTTCCATCTGTAGTTGACCTCCATGCTAATGCACAGTCATTTATTGTAACTCCGGCGCCAGCAGCAGAATACTGTTCTGTTGCTGCATCTTTTGCCCAAAGATATACAGTGCCAACAGTTGTGTAACACGAAAGACCTGGAGTTGAAGATGTTGTTACCTGAGAAGTTCTTGAAGAAGATGTTCCAGTCCACCATTCATACGTAACGTTCGAATAAGAGGGCTGAAGTGTGCTCAGGTTAACTCCGGCACATTCCGAATTTGAGGTTGGAACAGGAGTTGAGGGACTACCATCGGGATTTGTACAAACAGTAACAGGAGTCGAAGTTGGGGCTGTAGCGCCAAAAGTTACACTTGGTTTAACTGTTAAACTGTTATTGAAAATATCTGTTTTGGTGGTTGAAGCTCCAAAATCAATGTCAGTAAAATTTAAGTTTGGACCTATAGTTCCATTATTCATATTTGCCTTATCTTTAAGGATAAAGTAACCCATACCTACATCAGGTCCTCTTAAATTTCCATCAGATTGAATTGTTCCATTTGATGCATCAACCACATGCTGATTAAAAAATTCGGAACCAGCACCACCCATGTTCAAATTTCCGGTTAAATTTACTTTTCCGTAATTAATAAATTTCGCAGAAAAACCACCCATATCTATCTGAGATGTATTAAATGTCCCTGTATTTATAACTTTACCTCCACCTAAATTAAATTGTCCTGTATATGTTCCACAGTTTACGTAAACAGAAGTGGAAGATGTGCTGTAATTTGAAGAAACAACTAACGTACCTTCATTTTTACACTGAACTGTTCCTTGCGCAAAATTCATATTTCCGGTTACAGTCATCGATCCATTATTTTCGATCACAATAGTTTTTCCACTAACAGTTTCAAGATTTCCCGTGTTAAAAGTCCCATTGTTAACAAAATGACTTGATGCTCCGTGAAACTGTAAATTTCCAGCTTTAAATGTTGCCCCGGAATGGATGTTAATAGTTATATTCGATTGAAAATTGTAATTAGATGTAAACTCAAGTGTTCCGTAAACATCGATAGTAAATACACTATTCGCTACGGAAGATCCATTAGCTGTTTCTATTTTCAGTGTAGCATCAGTACCAATACAAATACTTCCGCCTTCACCAAAACTTACACTGTTTATTACACTTGATGTTCCTGTAGTATAACAAACCTTAGTGTTGGAAGGATACGTATAATTACTTAAATTTCCAGGATTTGTAATATCGCAATTGGTACATTGTGCATTAATTTGTTGATATAACATCATCAACAAAAATGAAATAAAAGCTATTTTTTTCATAACTGTAATTAAGTAAATAATATAAAATAATTTTTTGATTTAATTTAAATGGGAAATGACACTTTTCAGTTTGATGTGATTTAATGCTTATCACATTAAAAATACTCTTCGGAGTTTGAAGTTTTAGTTATTCATTTTAAAAATAATTCATAGATAAATTTCTTTAAAAAAAGGTTACAAAGATAAGTATAATTACCTACACAGATTAACTATTTTTCATAATTTAAGTGTACAAAACACTAATTTAACCAAATTACAACTTTTCTATTTAAAAAACAAAACACACAAGGTATTTATTATTACAATACTACATAAAAACGAGAACATTTTTTTTAAATCTGATAATTTTAGGCAATTTGATAAAAAAGTAATGCTTATTTCAAAACTTTTCATGCTCAGTCCGTTCAATAATTTCGTTTTGCAAATCCAGTCCCAGATCATTAAAATAATCGCTGTAACCTGCTACGCGCACAATCAGGTTGCGGTATTTTTCGGGATGCTTTTGTGCATCGCGAAGCGTTTCGGCATCCACCACATTGAACTGAATATGATGACCATTCATGCGGAAATAACTGCGCACTAATGACGAAACTTTGCTTATAGCAGTATCGTCTTCAAAAAAGTTCGGGCTGAATTTCTGATTCAGCAAGGTTCCGCCTGTATGCAAATGGTCGATTTTGGCTGCTGATTTGACTACCGATGTCGGGCCGTTTTTGTCGGCGCCCTGCACCGGCGAAATTCCTTCGGAAACAGGCAGGCCCGCTTTCCGTCCATCAGGACTGGCATGCATTACGCTGCCGAAATACACATGGCAGGTAGTGGGCAGCAGATTGATACGATATTCAGCACCGCGCGGACTTCGATGTCCTTTTACTGCATCGTAATAAATATCAAATACTTTCACCAATTGCTCATCGGCATATTCGTCATCGTTTCCGTATTTTGGTGTCTTGTAAAGCAGTTTATAAAGCAATTCGTCGTGTCCTTCGAAGTTGGCTTCGAGCGCTTTTACAAAATCAGGCAGATTGATATTTTTATCTTCGAATACATGTTTGCGGAGTGCCGTCAGCGCATCGGTCATTGTGCCCATTCCCACGCCCTGAATATAATTGCTGTTGTAGCGCGATCCACCCTGAATATAATCCATTCCACGTGCCACACAATCGTCGATAATCAGCGAAAGGAAAGGCGTGGGAATATGCGTCATGAAAATTTTCTCGATGGTATTGTTGCCAATAACTTTAATGCGGATAAAATGCTCCACCTGCATTTTAAAGGCATTTAAAAACTGTTCGAAGGTTTTAAAATCAGCGGCTTCG
>CAYONE010000091.1:0-17713 GCA_964405245.1 uncultured Paludibacter sp. | reverse complement strand
TGAGATAATTAGTTGATTTTCAATTATTTAACTAAATATATAACACACTATTGTAAAATAAAAATTGATGAAATAATGTGCAATAATAAAAACTTCATAATACTGTTTGACGGTGTTTGCAATTTATGTAACTATACTGTACGATTTGTTATTAAGAATGACAAGAATAATAAATTCAAATTTACTTCTTTACAGTCAGAATTTGGACAATCCTTACTACAAAAAATGAAATTGCCTATGGATAATTTTGACTCATTGGTTCTCATTATGAATGAGAAATACTATTTAAAGTCTTCAGCAGTACTTCATATTTTAAAAGAATTGAGTGGTTTGTTTAAATTGCTTTATATTTTCAAAATAATTCCGAAACCTTTGTGTGATTTTTTTTACGATATTATTGCTAAATCACGCTTCAAATTTTTCAGAAAGCGACATAGATGCATTGTCTCTTCTTTCGATTTCAAATCAAGATTTATAGAATAGGTTTAAAGTGACTTCTAAAATTTACATTCAAAAATATGCCATATTATCAATTAATTAGAACACAAAAAGTGCCGGTAAGTATTGATGAAATCTGGGACTTCATATCATCACCTGCCAACTTAAAAGAAATAACGCCAAAAAAAATGAGCTTTATCATAAAAAGCAATACTGGTTCTGGGAAAATGTATCCCGGTATGATTATTACATACAAAGTAAGTCCCCTGCTCAATATAAAACTAAATTGGATGACCGAAATAACACATATAAAAGATAAAGATTATTTTGTTGACGAGCAAAGAATAGGTCCTTATGCAATGTGGCATCATCAACATATAATTGAAGCTATTCAGGGCGGTATTCTAATGACAGATATTGTAACGTATGTTCCACCATTTGGTTTTATTGGAGCCATTGCAAATAAACTTTTTATTAAAAGTCAATTAGAATATATTTTTGATTTCCGAACCAGTGCAATTAATAAAAAGTTTGGAATTTGGAAAGATTAGGTTTCTGTGAAATACTTTCAGAATAATTATGAAACGGGTTCAATACTTTATTTATAGGCGATTGTATAAAGCAGGAAATTTAAATTGATTTAAATTCGAAATGGGAGATTTTCGCCTTTTAGACAACCAGGTTTACATACCAATCCAAATTAGTATTTCACTTTGGTGGTTATGAATTTATAGTTTTGGAACTGAAAAATTTTAAAAAGGTATTCATTTAAATTAGTTTTTTTGAATAAGCAGTTTTTAGGCTTCGTAAAATTTGCTTACCTTTGTGTTTGAAATGTAAAGTCAAATATCTGTTATTAAATAATTGATTAACAGATAAAAGACTCTACAATTTACTCCAAAAAATCAACTCAAAAAAATGATTCAATTTTTTCAGACTCCCGCCCAACATGTTTTTGTGGTTCAAAGCAAAAACAATTTGTCGACCGAAGATGTAAGTAAATTAGAATGGCTTTTTAGCGAAGCAAAATTGACGAATCTGTCGAGTATCGAAGGTAACTTCGTCGGTCCGCGCCGCGAAATGATAACTCCCTGGAGTACAAATGCCGTTGAAATCACTCAGAATATGGGTATCAGCGGCATTCTTCGTATAGAAGAGTTCCGTTTGATGCCGCACACACCATCAGCGCAAGGTGGTTTGGAGTACGACCCGATGCTCGAACGCATTTATTCGGGCCTGAATCAGGATATTTTTACGATCAACAAACAGCCAGAGCCAATTTTGTTTATCGACGATGTAGCTGCTTACAACGAAAAGGAAGGTTTGGCATTGAGTCCCGATGAAATTGACTACCTGAATAATGTAAGTAAAAAAGTGGGACGCAAGTTGACCGATAGCGAAGTGTTTGGATTTTCGCAGGTAAACTCCGAGCATTGCCGTCACAAAATTTTCAACGGCCAATATGTGATTGATGGTAAAGAAAAAGAACTGACGCTGTTTAAACTTATTCGTAAAACTTCCGAAGAAAATCCGAATAAATTGGTTTCGGCTTACAAAGACAATGTGGCTTTCAATGCCGGTCCGAAAATTGAACAATTTGCGCCTGCCAGCGGCGATAAACCCGACTTTTTCCAAACTAAGGAGATTGATTCGGTTATTTCGCTGAAAGCAGAAACACATAACTTCCCAACTACTGTTGAGCCTTTCAACGGTGCAGCTACCGGAACTGGTGGTGAAATTCGCGACCGCCTCGGTGGTGGAAAAGCGAGTTTACCTATTGCCGGAACAGCTGTTTACATGACTTCGTACCCACGCAACGATAAAAGTCGTAGTTGGGAAAATAATATCGCTCCACGTAAATGGTTGTACCAAACGCCTGAGCAAATCCTGATTAAAGCTTCGAACGGAGCTTCCGATTTTGGTAATAAATTCGGACAACCATTGATTTGTGGTTCGTTGCTGACTTTCGAACATCAGGAAAACGACAAGAAGTTTGGTTACGACAAAGTCATCATGTTGGCTGGTGGTGTTGGTTTTGGTACCATGCGCGACGCCTTGAAAGGAGATGTGGCTGCCGGTGAAAAAGTGGTTGTAATGGGTGGCGACAACTACCGCATTGGTATGGGTGGAGCTGCTGTATCCTCGGTTCAAACCGGCGAGTACGACAATTCGATTGAGTTGAACGCCGTACAACGTGCCAACCCTGAGATGCAGAAACGTGTATCGAACGTAATTCGTACCCTGGCCGAAGCTGATTCTAATCCGATTGTTTCTATTCACGACCACGGCGCAGGTGGACACCTCAACTGTTTATCGGAATTAGTGGAAACTACGGGTGGTAAAATCGATATGTCGGCGCTTCCTGTTGGTGACCCAACTTTGAGTGCCAAAGAAATTGTGGGCAACGAAAGTCAGGAGCGAATGGGTTTTGTTATTTCCGAAAAAGAAGTAGAAAAAGTACGTGCTATTGCCGAGCGCGAACGCGCTCCGTTTTATGTGGTGGGTGAAACTACCGGTGATATGAGATTGACTTTTGTGATGCCCCCTAACCCCCTAAATGGGGAACAACAGGGTATGCAAACGGCATATCCTTCATTATATTCCCGTTTAAAAGAATTAGCTGTAAAGAACAGACATAATCCAACACCGGCTGAAGAATTTCTTTGGGAACAATTAAAAGGTAAACATCTTGAAAATTACAAATTCAGAAGACAACATATAATTGGTGATTGTATTGCTGATTTTGTTTGTTTGCAAAATAAATTAGTTATTGAAGTAGATGGAGGTTATCATAAAGACCTTGAGGTAATTGAATATGATAAATTAAGAACTCAACTTTTTAAAGAATATGGCTATAGAGTAATTCGTTTTACAAACGAAGAAGTAATAGGAGACATTGATAATACTCTTGATAAAATAAAGCTTGAGTTACGCTCTAACAACTCCCCCTTTAGGGGGTTGGGGGGCCAGTCAGCTCCAATTGATTTATTATTAGAAGATATGTTCGGAAAACCACCCCGTATGGTGATAACCGACAACACGATTGAAGAACATTATGCAGCTCCCGAAATTTCGGAAGAAAAACTGCAAAGCTATATCGAAAATGTATTACAGGTTGAATCAGTGGCTTGTAAAGACTGGTTGACAAACAAAGTGGATCGCTCGGTAACAGGTAAAATAGCCCGTCAGCAATGTGCCGGTGAAATTCAGTTACCGCTGAACGACCTTGGTGTGGTGGCGCTCGATTTCCGTGGTACGGTAGGTATCGCTACTTCTATTGGTCATGCGCCGCTTGTGGCTATGGCCGATTCGGAAGCTGGTTCGGTAATGGCTATTGCTGAAGCTTTGACTAACATTGTTTGGGCACCATTGACCGATGGTTTGGATAGCGTATCGCTGAGTGCTAACTGGATGTGGCCTTGTAAGAATCCGGGTGAAGATGTCCGTTTATACAAAGCGGTAGAAGCTTGTTCGGATTTTGCTTGCGCATTGGGCATCAATATCCCAACAGGAAAAGATTCACTTTCGATGACTCAGAAATACGGCAACGATAAAGTATTCTCGCCCGGAACGGTGATTATTTCGGCTGGTGCCGAAGTGTCGGATGTGAAGAAAGTAGTTTCGCCTGTATTGGTAAATGATGAGAAGTCAACAATTTATTATATTGATTTCTCGTTCGACAACCATAAATTAGGTGGTTCTGTATTGGCACAAACGCTGAATAAAATTGGTGACGAAGTTCCAACTGTAAAAGATGCAGAATATTTCAAAGCGGCATTTGACAGCATTCAGGAAATGATTGACCAAAATCTGATTCTGGCCGGACATGATATTTCGGAAGGTGGTATGATAACTGCATTGCTCGAAATGTGTTTTGCAAATACCAAAGGCGGATTGAATGTAAACTTAGATTATATTGCCGAAAACTCATTGGTAACTATGCTTTTTGCAGAAAATCCGGGTGTGTTGATTCAGGCAAAAGACCGCAAGGCAGTTGAAAAAATTCTGAACGAAAATGGTGTCGGATTTGCCCGCATTGCCACGCCAATTGCAGAACGTCGCCTGGAAATCAACCGCAAAAAAGAAGCATATTCATTCTCTATCAATGATATGCGCGACTTGTGGTTCAAACCTTCGTATCTGCTCGACCGCAAACAAAGCGGTGAAGTATGTGCACAATCGCGTTACAACAATTATAAAAACCAACCGCTTGAATTTGCATTTAATGCTTCGTTTAAAGGTAAATTGTCGCAGTTCGGTATTTCGCCCGACCGCAAGCCAAGTGGCGTGAAAGCTGCTATCGTTCGCGATAAAGGTACCAATGGCGAGCGCGAAATGGCTTACGCCTTGTATTTAGCAGGTTTTGATGTAAAAGATGTTCACATGACCGATTTGGCTACAGGACGTGAAACATTGGAAGATGTGAATATGGTAGTGTTCTGTGGAGGATTCTCTAACTCCGACGTATTGGGTTCAGCCAAAGGATGGGCTGGTGGATTCCTTTTCAACGAAAAAGCCAAATTGGCATTAGATAATTTCTACAAACGCAACGACACCCTGAGTTTGGGTATCTGCAACGGTTGTCAGTTAATGGTGGAGCTATTTGGTGCCCCCCAACCCCCTAAAGGGGGAGATGAAGCAAGTTCTGCTTCGATGTTTGAAGGAGCTAAAATGTTGCACAATGACTCGCACAAATTTGAATCTGGTTTTGTAGGCTTAACAATTCCTGAAAATAATTCGGTAATGTTAGGTGCGTTGAGTGGAAGCAAATTAGGTGTTTGGGTAGCGCACGGCGAGGGAAAATTCTATCTGCCAAAAGCAGAAAACAATTACAACATAATCGCCAAATACTCGTATGCCGAATATCCCGCCAATCCAAACGGTTCAGACTATGCTGTGGCTGGTATTTGCTCGAACGACGGTCGCCATTTGGCAATGATGCCGCACCCCGAACGTGCCATTTTCCCATGGCAATGTGCACATTATCCTGCAGAACGTAAAAATAGTGATCAAATCACTCCATGGGTAGAAGCATTTGTAAATGCCCGTGTTTGGGTGGAAAAGAATAAATAAAAGACCCACCACTGAAGGGAATAAGAGAAATCCCGCTATCAGAAATGATGGTGGGATTGATAGGCATAATTTTTGTGGAGGAATATCTTCATAATATATTAATACAACATCAAAAACAGTTTAAATGTACAAATATCTCATTGTTAAATTATTTTTTTTATTTCTGTTTTTCTCGCATTTATCAGCTCAAAATTCTCAAATTCCTGCCTTTCCGGGTGCTGAAGGTGGTGGTGCTTATGCCACGGGTGGTCGTGGTGGACAAATAGTATATGTTACTTCGCTTGAAGATGATAAGGGAATTAAAGGAACACTGCGTTGGGCTATTGGTCAGCGAAGTCCCAAAATTATTTTATTTAAAGTTGCCGGAATTATCGATTTGAAATCAGATTTAAAAATTTCGAAAGGTGATGTTACCATTGCAGGACAATCAGCGCCCGGTGATGGTATAACTATCAAAGGTTACCCTTTTGTTATCGGAACTGATAATGTAATTTTAAGATATTTACGTTTTAGAATGGGTGATGAGAATCAGGTTCAGGACGATGCTTTGAAAGCAAATGGAGTGAAAAACGTAATTATTGATCATTGTTCTGTTAGCTGGAGTACCGATGAATGTGCATCGTTTTACGATAACGAAAATTTCACACTACAATGGTGTATTATATCTGAAAGCTTAAAAAATTCAGTACACAAAAAAGGCGCCCATGGTTTTGGTGGAATATGGGGTGGGAAAAATGCAACTTTCCATCATAATTTACTGGCACATCACGATAGCAGGAATCCCCGTTTTAATGGCTACAAACGTTCGGGTTTAGGCTATCGTAGTCTGATTGACGAAGACAGGGTTGATTTCAGAAACAACGTGATTTATAACTGGGGCAATAACAGTTCCTATGGTGGTGAAAGCGGAAAATACAATATAGTGGCAAACTATTTTAAATCTGGTCCTGCTACAAAAAAATCAGTAAAAAGCCGTATTACAAGTATCGATATAGATAAAAATCCTGCAATTTCGCCTCCGGGTTTTGGAATTTATTATATTGCCGATAATTTTATGTTTGGTTTTGATGAAGTAACTTTGGATAACCGTAAAGGTGTTCATCTTACAGAAGGGGTGAACCCTGAAATCTGTTATGCCAAAATTCCTTTTCAGCATGCAGAAATAAAAACACAAAAATCTGTTGAGGCATATAATGATGTTTTAAAGTTTTCAGGAGCATCGTTAGCTCGCGATGTTATTGATAAACGTATTGTCAAAGAAGTTTCCGATGGAAGTTTTACCTTTAAAGGATCAAATGGAAGTGTAAATGGAATTATCGATAGCCAAAAAGATGTGGGAGGATGGTCTGTTTATTCTTTTAATGCATCGGATGTGAAACCTGACACCGATAGCGATGGTATGCCCGATTGGTGGGAAGAAAAACACAAACTAAATAAAAATGATGCAACTGATGGAGCTATTTGTACACTTGATAAATATTACACGAATGTTGAAGTTTATTTGAATCAAATACTCAAAATACAGTAATTTCTAATGCATAATCAGTAGATATGTAGTTTTTTTGTCAAATATTACACATTTTCTGAACTTTCAGTACACAAAAAGCTTGAATTTTGAAGTATCTTTGAAAAACAAAAATTATAAATTTTTAAAAAGAAAAGAATATGAAAAAAACATTACTATTTTCGTTGATGTTATTAACAACATCAATTTTTGCCCAAAGAACATGGGTAGTTGGTAACGATGCAACAAATTTTCCAGTTTCTGCAGGTATAGGTGCGGGTCCTGATAAATCAGTGTTTATTAATGATTTGGGTATTCATACGGGCTCAGTTACAAACGTTAATATGGGTCAGGTTGAAGTGTCTTCAAAAACTTTTGGTTCAGTAACTTATCCAAACCGTTTTAAATTTAATGGTGGAGGATATCCATCGGCAGCTGATACTCAAACTACACCAGCATCAGGCGATCCCGCTGTAGATTATTTTACACCGACTCAACGTTATCTTACTATTAAAGTTGATGGACCGGGTACGATAAAAATTCAAGGTGTTACCGGTTCAAGTAGTTCAACACGAAGACTTTTTATAACAAATGGTGTAAGTTTAATTGGCACGATGGTATTTCCTGCTGGTTCAGCAATATCTGAAGAAACAGTTGTTTATTCAGGCGATGCTGCAATTCTTTATTTGTATTGTAATGCAGCAATAAATTTATACAATATTGAAGCTACTTCAGCTGTTACACATACTTCCCTACCATCATCAGCGGTTCAAAATTTATTGATTAGCAAAGGGATTTTATTCAACGGTAAAGAAATTATCAACAACAACAACTTAAATATTGACGTTTACAATGTTTTAGGTAAATTGGTTGCTTCTTCAAATGCAAACATCAATACATCAAATTTGTCAAGAGGCGTATATCTGGTACGTCCCGAAGGTGTAAATGAAGTTTTGAAAATCAGCGTTCAGTAATACTTACATTTAAAATTTTTTAAAAGCTGCCCGAAAAAATTCGGGCAGCTTTTTTTTACTATTTTCTTCTTAATTTTTTAAAAATTCAAAACTTTGGAAAAATTAATTTGATGAGAAAAAACAATAACTTCAGAGTTTTATTGTTTAATTAATTGCTTAAAAGGTGAAATATATTCCATTTTTATCTCAATTTATCAAATCAAAATTGTTAATTTTGGATGTTGAAAAAATGTATTACAAATGATTTTAAAACGTAGATTTGATGAGTTTTTCAAAAAGAATATTTTCAATAATTCTGTTTCTAACTGCATTTACGTTTGTATATTCGCAAAATTACCTTAAAGTTACAATTGGTCAAATTAAGCGCGAAGGTAAAGTTTGGGGAATCGATCTATCGCATCATCAAGGCGATATTAATTGGGAGAAGCTTGTAAAGGAAAAACCTCATTTTATTTTTTTTAAAGCTACTGAAGGTGCAACTCATAACGATAGAAATTATCGTGAACATTATAAAAATGCCCGAAAGAATGGAATAATCGTAGGTACATATCATTTTTTCTCCTATAGAAGTACCGGAAAAGCACAGTCAAAACATTTTCTTTCTGTAGCGCGTTTACAAAAAGGAGATTTGCCACCCGTACTCGATGTTGAATATCGAAGAAAGATGCCTGATGAAAAAAAAGTTACAAAGGAAATAAAAGATTTTCTTATTGCAGTTAAAAAATCGACGGGTTTAAAGCCAATAATTTATTGTGATTACGATTTTTATAAACAATATCTTAAAAGCGAATTAAAATCTGATTATCAATTGTGGATTTGCGATTATCGTCGCCGTCCGCCCGGGAAATGGCTTTTTTGGCAAACAACCGACAAGTTTAAAATCGAAGGAATTCAGGGCAAAGTTGATTTTAACCTGTTTAATGGAGGTAAAGATATACTTAAGAGCATATTAATCAAATAAATATTTCATAAAGATGAATAAACTATATTTACTTTGTTTGTTGATTTTTTTCCAATTTTTTTCTGTGCAGGCACAAAAAAAGGGGAGTTATGATGCTGCACTTGCCGATTCGCTTGGAGCTGATGATTATGGCATGAAGGGTTATGTGTTAGTAATATTGAAAACAGGTCCAAACGATGTAATAGATAAAAACCTGCGTGCAGAATACTTTAAAACACATTTTACTAATATCAAAAAACTATCAGATGAGGGAAAATTAGTAGTAGCCGGTCCTGTAGGTAAAAACGATAATAATTATCGGGGAATTTTTATCATAAATTCCAAAGATTTTGATGAGGTTAATGCTTTATTGCAAGCAGATTTGACAATTAAAGAAAAATTATTTGAGGTTGAGTTGTATAATTTGTATGGCTCTGCCGCATTGCCAATGTATTTGCAATATCATTACAAAATTGAAAAAACACAGATGGAATAATTTTATAAAACTAAATAACGATTGCAATGAAAGCCCTGATAAAATTACTTCCCGAAAAGGGAATATGGATGGAAGAAATTCCTTTACCTCACGTAGGTATTAATGATGTACTTATCAAAATAAAAAAAACTGCAATATGCGGAACCGATTTACATATTTATAAATGGGATGAGTGGTCGCAACGGGCAATTAAAACTCCCATGACAATCGGGCATGAGTATGTTGGTGAAATTGTGGATAAAGGGCGCGGTGTGCGTAATATCCACATAGGCGACCGTGTAACAGGTGAAGGTCATATAGCTTGCGGACATTGCCGGAATTGCCGTCGCGGAAAACTGCATGTTTGCGAAAATACAATTGGTATTGGCGTGAATCGCGATGGCGCTTTTGCCGAATATCTTTCGTTGCCAGCGCAAAATGTGGTTAAACTTGACCACCGAATTACAGATGAAATGGCCGCCATAATGGATCCTTTTGGAAATGCTACCCACACGGCACTTTCTTTTCCGCTTATTGGCGAAGATGTTCTTATTACAGGAGCTGGATTAATCGGTACAATGGCGACTGCGATTTGTCGTTTTGCCGGTGCACGCAATATCGTGGTAAGCGATTTAAGCGATTACAGACTCGATATTGCAAGAAAAATGGGAGCAACACTTGCTGTTAATCCATCGAGAGGAGAAACTATAGAAGGCGCAATGAAACAATTACACATGGTTGGCTTTGATATAGGACTCGAAATGTCCGGTTCACCGGTTGCTTTCAATAGTATGGTTGAGAATATGTATAATGGTTCGAAAATTGCTTTGCTCGGTATTTTACCAAATTCGATGGGAGTTCAGTGGGATAAGATTATTTTCAAAGCCCTTACTCTGAAAGGAATTTACGGGCGCGAAATGTGGGAAACCTGGTACCAGATGGAGCAAATGCTTATTACCGGAATAGATTTATCACCTGTTATCACACACCGATTCAAAATCGATGATTTCCAAAAAGGTTTTGATATTATGGAAAGTGGAAATTGTGGAAAAGTTATTCTGAATTGGGATTAGCTTCAGGATTTTTATTAAAGCAGCCGTCAAAAAAAAATAATTCTGACGGCTGTTCTTTATATCGACATTATCATTTAATTTTTCTGATTTCCTCCAAAGCTTTGATTACAGTTTCATCTTGTTGGAAAAACAAAGGATAAAAACCTTCATCGCCTAGAATATTGCGGGTAATATAGGCTTTTAATAAATGAAGTATGAATTTTTTCGAAATATTAATTTCTTTCATGTTTGCTGCAACTCCTTTTCCTTCAGCAAATTTTACAAAATCTTCAAGCAAAGTTTGTTTCGAAAGATATTCATTCATATCTGACCAGGTTTTGAAAGTTTTCAATTTTTGGCGATTTTGATCGGTATATTTAAAAGCATACTGATACAGATAGCCATAATTGATAATTTTTGTCAGGTATGGAGTGTATTGGTTGGTATCGCGAGCCACAAAAATATCGGGCATGATGCCACCACCGCCATAAACAATTTTTCCGCTTTTGGTTTTATAAATAAGCGAATCGGAATTATGAATGCTATCCGCAGAGAAAAATTCACCATGTAAAAAACGATCCATCAAATCGCGCTCATAATCGTCGGATTTGCCACGGATATAAGGTTTCTGTATACTTCTTCCCGAAGGAGTGTAATATCTAGCAACTGTAAGTCGCAATGCAGATCCATCCGATAAAGGCATTTGTTGTTGCACAAGCCCTTTGCCGAAAGAACGTCTGCCAATTATCAAACCACGGTCGTTATCCTGAATAGTACCGGCAAAAATTTCACTTGCAGAAGCTGAAAATTCATCTATCAAAACAATTACCGGATTTTTTATGCAACTCCCTTTTCCGTCAGATTTGGCATCGAAACGTGGATATGCTTTTCCTTGAGCATAAACAATCAAATTCTCAGCAGGCAGAAATTCATTCGCCATGTTAATTGCCTGATCCATTAATCCTCCACTATTTTCGCGAAGGTCAATAATATATTTTTTAACTCCTTTTGCTCGTAAATTTGCAATAGCGTTTAAAAACTCAGAGTAAGTTGTTGACGCGAATTTGTTCACTTTAATTAAACCAACTTCTTTTTCAATGACGTAAGCAATATCCACCGAATTTAAAGGAATTTCACCTCGTGTTACTGAAAATTTAAGAATTTCATTTGTGCCGTTTCTTTTTACTCCTAATATAACTTTGGTCTTTGCCGGCCCCCGGAGTTTCTTCATTACTTTTTCATTAGTAATGTTTTTACCTGTAAATGCAGTATCGTTAACAGTAATAATGCGGTCGCCGGCTAACAGTCCGACTTTTTCTGAGGGTCCACCGTTGATTACTGAAATAATCATTACTGTATCGTTCTGGATATTAAACTGAACACCAATCCCGCTGAAACTTCCTTCGAGTTCACTGTTTACACTTTCGAGGTCTTTAGCTGGAATATAAACTGAGTGAGGATCGAGTTTGGCAATTAAATCAATCATCAGTTCTTCAGTAATACTGTCGCTATTAACAGTGTCCACATACTGACGGTCGATTAAATTCAGAACTTCACCAATTTTGTTTTTGGGTTTAACGCTGAAAATGTTTTTTAAAATTGAATTATTATTCCTGATTTGAGCACGACGGGCAATAGAATTACCCAAAAATAAACCGGCTAAAACCGAAATAAGCACTAAAAGCACAAGATTGAGATTTCTTTTATTCATAAAAATATGGAAGCTAAGTAATTTGGATTAAATATTTTCGAGATAAACAACTTCAATTCCGGCACGGTCAAGTAATTCAATGCCATCTGTCATACGATATTTTTCACCATAAACCACTCTTTTAATTCCTGCCTGAATTATGAGTTTTGCACATTCTATGCAAGGCGAGGCAGTAACATACATAGTGGCGTTATCGCTACTGTTATGGGAACGCGCTACTTTTGAAATAGCATTGGCTTCGGCATGTAAAACATAAGGTTTCGAAACATTATTTTCATCTTCGCAATTATTTTCGAAACCAGATGGAGTGCCATTGTAACCATCCGATATAATCATTTTATTTTTTACAAGCAGAGCGCCAACTTTTCGTCGTTCGCAATATGAGTTTTCAGCCCAAATTCGCGCCATTCGCATGTATCGTTGATCCAAGAGATATTGTTTGTTGTTTATTAACATTTATATATAGTTTTTGTGCTAAAAATTTCCATTGATTTTAAATTGAATTTACCAAATCCTGAACCGGAAATTTTTCTGATGTATTAAACAAATAGATACATTTATTGAAATCTTGATTCGAAAATTTTTTCTGTAATTCATTGATTGAAGTAAATACACTGACATTATATCCACCAAACGATTTTCGAACAGAAAGTAAAAAGTCTTCTGTTTTGTTTTCCTTCGGAATTTTTTCTTTATCCACCAAAATTAATCCAGTTTCAGCTTTCGAAAGACTTCCCATGTAATATGGTAAAAAACTTTCGTTATAGCTGCTTTTCGAACTTAACTCATAAACTGCAACTAAAGGTAATGATGGATGTTGGTTTTTAATAGTTTTAATCGATGCTTTTAATTTGTCGGGTGTGTTTGCAATATCTCTATATACAAATGCCTTATCTGATTTTAAAATTAATTCATGATGATTTTCAAGTCCTTCAAAATCTCTCAATGAAGAATAAAACTGCTCATCGGTAACGCCAACCTGCCTACAAGCTAATCGAGCGGCATTTAGATTTTGTAAATTGTGTTCGCCAAAAATTTTTAAAGGAAATTCCTGCTTACGCGATTTTATATAAACAACACCTTCTTTAATTTCATATTCGGGAGTGTTGTAATCGAAAGAAACAATATCTCTACGTAATTTCTCAACCGACTTACATAAAAAATCATCACCGTTAAAGAAAATCAATCTGCCCTGAATTTCAATTAAATCAATAAACTTACTGAATTGTTCAGCATAAATTTCAGGTGTGGAAAATTCATCCACATAATTCCATTTAACTCCGGTAATTACAGCAATATGCGGTTTGTACCAATGGAATTTCGGTCGTAGGTCAATGGGCGAAGTGAGCCGTTCGTCGCCTTCAAAAACTGCAACTCTGGCATCGTAACTTAGTTTAACTCTGTTTTCAAATCCTCTTACCGATGATTTAATCATATAATCGGTGTCAATTCTTTGTTTTTTTAATACATGAATTATCATACCCGCTATAGTTGATTTTCCATAGCTGCCACTTACAACAATCCTGGTTTTGCTCCTTGTTTGTACAAAAAGATATTCGGGATAGGAATAAATTTTCAGTCCGAGTTCACGCGCTTTAATGAGTTCAGGGTTGTCAGCAGTAACATCGATTCCCGTAATTACAGCATTTAATCTTTTTTCGATGCGTTCGGGAAACCAACCTGCTTTGTCGGGAAGTAAATCGTGATTTTTTAGGCGTAGTATAGATGATTCAGAAAACTCTGTATCCGAACCACTCACAATCGTATTGTTTTTCTTATGGATAGCTATTGCCAGGTCTTCCATTGCAGGATTGCCTATGGCTATGATATGAACCCTTTGCATATTGCAGGGATAAATGATTTTCAGTAATTTTGCCCCTCGATTTTTTTTGGAAACACAAAGGTAATAAAATTTCAGACAGAAATAATTTTAAAGAGTTTTAGTTGCTTTTGTTTTTGATTTTTTCATAAACTTTTTTATTCCTCAAAGCATTATAGGCTTAATAACATTATTGGAAATGAAATTATACAAAATTTTAGCAGGAACTTTTCATATTGATGGTGGTGCTGCTTTTGGTGTTGTACCAAAAGTTGTTTGGCAAAAAAGATACCCTGCCGATGAAGATAATTATTGTACTATTGCCATGCGTTGCATACTTGTAGATACGGGAAATCGTTTGGTTCTTATTGAAACCGGTACAGGCGATAAACAACTTGACTATTTAAAGTATTATCATTTTAATGGAGTAATAAATTTTGATGAAGAACTGAAAAAACTCGGATATAATTGTTCTGATGTAACCGATGTTGTTTTTACTCATTTACATTTCGACCATTGTGGCGGAGCAACAAAATATAACTCTGACCGTACCGTGGTAGAACTTGTTTTCCCAAATGCACAGCATTGGGTAGGAGAGGAGCAATGGAATAATTTCAGAAGTCCCAATGTGCGCGAAGGCGACTCGTATTTTACCGAAAATATTTTACCTATATATGAAGCAGGAAAATTAAGCTTGGTTAGCGTTAACACATTTATTTGCGATGAAATTGAACTGCGTTTGTTTAACGGACATACCGTAGGACAACTTGGAGTTTATATTTATTCTCCATGGCGTACTTATGTATATCCCGGCGATGTTATTCCGCTTGCCGCTAACGTGCCTGTAGCGTGGCTTTCATCGTACGATACCAATCCGCTTGCGGCAATGGATGAAAAAGAACGTTTGCTTGCCGAAGCAGTTAAAGAAAACCAAACACTTATCCTTGTGCACGATGTTTACAACGATTGTTGTACAGTTAAAGAATCGTATGGAAAATACAGGGTTGGCGATACTTATTCATTAGAAGAAACTTTTAGTTAGTCTTCGGTATCCACAACTAAAAACTAGTAAATATTATCTTATAACTTGTAACTCGTAACTGAATTTCTAATAAAAAAATGAAACAATATCTCGACTTATTACAACGCGTACTTACAGAAGGAGTACAAAAAGAAGACCGTACAGGCACCGGAACTATCAGTATTTTCGGACATCAAATGCGGTTTAATCTTGAAGATGGTTTTCCATGTCTGACTACAAAAAAACTTCATCTCAAATCAATAATACATGAGTTGCTTTGGTTTCTCAATGGTGATACTAATATAAAATACCTGCAGGAAAATGGAGTAAGAATTTGGAACGAGTGGGCGGATGAAAATGGTGATTTGGGTCATATATATGGTTATCAGTGGCGCTCATGGCCAAAGTACGATGGTGGTTTTGTCGATCAGATAACCGATGCAGTAAACACAATCAAAAATAATCCAGACTCACGACGTATTATTGTGAGCGCGTGGAATGTTGCCGATTTGAATAATATGAATCTTCCTCCATGCCATGCTTTTTTTCAGTTTTATATTGCCAATGGCAGATTAAGCCTGCAACTTTACCAGCGTAGCGCCGATATTTTTTTGGGCGTACCATTCAATATTGCCTCTTATGCCTTATTACTTCAAATGATGGCTCAAGTTACAGGTTTAAAAGCCGGTGATTTTGTACATACTCTTGGCGATGCGCATATTTACACAAATCATCTTGAGCAGGTAAAACTTCAACTCACAAGAGAACCCAGAAAATTACCTGAAATGAAAATCAATGCAGATGTTAACAATATTTTTGATTTTAAATTTGAAGATTTTCAATTAATAAATTACAACCCACACCCACATATAAAAGGTGATGTAGCTGTTTGATTACACACTTTTAGCCTATCTGTGCAATATTTTATTGTTGTTTTGCTGTTGCACAAGAACAAGTAAAGATATTTTTAGTAATTTTGCGGTTCTGCTGTTCAATTTTCTATTACAAACAAAAAATAATTTCAGAAGTTTTATGTGTAAAGTATCAATTATTGCAGCTGTTTCTGACAACTACGTCATAGGAAAAAACAACCGCTTGCCATGGCACATGCCTAACGACCTCAAACGTTTTAAAGAACTAACCACGGGTAATGTTGTACTAATGGGAAAAAGAACCTTCACAAGTTTACCTAACGGACCGCTTCCAAAAAGAAAAAACGTTGTTTTAACTTCTACACTTACCGAAGGTGTAACCGAAGGATATTTCGAAGCAATTTCATTGGAAGATGCATTTGAAGTTTGCGAAAATCTTGATAAAATATTTGTAATCGGCGGTTCGGTTGTATTTAAACAATGTATGCAATATGCCGATGATTTGTATATTACATGGGTACACGGTGAATTCGAAGGTGATGCTTCATTCCCAAAAATAAGTTCATCTGTATGGCAAGAAGTTTCGCGTGAAGATTTTCCGGCTGATGACAAACATGCATACCCATATTCATTTTCGTATTATAAACGAAAAAAAAATAAAATTACCTGATTATATTTTTGACAGATAATCCTACAGTCAGAAAGCATCAGTTTGAAAAAACTGATGCTTTTTTATTATCATAATGCTTTAATATCACTAATATTTCAAACATAAAATCCTATTATAAAGCCATAAGTAAATAAATTTACATATCTTTGCGCTTTAAATTTTCATACTTATAACACACGATATTTTATGAGCTATTTGATAGAACCAAAAAATTACAGCCCGCTTTTAAACCTTCAGCAAACAGAGTTGGGTATAATGAAAATTAAAGATTTTCTTCAGGCCAACCTTTCATCGGAACTTAGATTACGCAGAGTAACCGCACCATTGTTTGTACTCAGAGGAACCGGGTTGAACGATGATCTCAACGGAGTAGAAAGAGCTGTAAATTTCCCGATTAAAGATTTTGGAGATGCACGCGCCGAAGTTGTACATTCACTTGCAAAGTGGAAAAGAATGATTCTGGCCGATTATGAAATCGAAAATGGCTACGGAATTTACACAGATATGAATGCAATAAGAGCCGATGAAGAGCTTGGTAATCTGCATTCGCTTTATGTTGATCAGTGGGATTGGGAAAGGGTTATTACTGCCGAAGAAAGGAATATTGAATTCCTTGAAAGAATAGTTCGCAGAATTTATGCAACTTTACTCAGAACAGAATATCTTGTATCAGAAAGTTTTCCACAATTTAAACCTGTTTTACCTGAAGAGATAACATTTATACATGCCGAAGAACTCAGGCAAATGTATCCTGATAAAAATCCGAAAGAACGTGAATACGAAATCACGAAAAAGCACAAAGCAGTTTTCATTATTGGAATTGGAAGTGCGCTTGGTGATGGCAAAAAACACGATGGTCGAGCTCCCGATTATGACGATTGGAGTACTTTAGCTGAAAACGGATTACCCGGATTAAATGGCGATATTTTACTTTGGAATCAGGTACTCGAAGTTCCATTTGAAATTTCTTCGATGGGAATCAGAGTTGACAAGACTGCTTTGTTAAGACAACTTGAAATTGAAGGAAAAAATGAAAGACTTGAACTCTACTTTCATAAAAGATTAATCGATGGATCATTACCCCTGTCAATCGGCGGCGGAATTGGTCAATCGCGAATTTGTATGTTCCTGCTTCGAAAAGCTCATATCGGTGAAATTCAGGCA
>CAYONE010000090.1:0-18296 GCA_964405245.1 uncultured Paludibacter sp. | reverse complement strand
CCATCATTTTTCCGGTGAAGGTGTAAAGATTTTCTCCTACTTCATCTGAATCACAGGAATAAAAAAGCAAGCTGAAAGCAAGAATTATTACTGATAAAATTGCTGATTTACGAAAAATGATTTGCATATATTAAAGAATAAAAGATTTAAAGATTAGAAAGTTTGAAGATTTGTCCAGGTGCTTTGGGGTTGAAAATTGATTCTTAATTTGCAGAAATTAATTGTATTAGTTATGTAAATATTCAATTCAAATCTCAAAATTATTTTAAAAATATAATCTTCAAATCTCCAAATCTTCAAATCTTCAAATATATATACAATTTCTATTTAAATACATCCTGCCATTTCAATTCCATTCTGTTTTCAGCAGGAAAATTGAGCCATAAAAAAATGTATTTCGAATTTTGATAATTTTTTCCATCCCACCTGTCGCCCACATATAAATATTTAGTTTCATTTTTATCCTGAACAGGTAAAATAAATGTCGATTGAGTGTCGTAAGTAACACTGTCGCCAATATCCATTAATTCCGACCATGGTCCTGTAATTGCTTTTGCAAAAGCGTATTTTCCCTGATTCGGCGCCCAACCTGTACATCCCGAAGTCATCAGAAAATAATATTCGCCTCGTTTCACAATTGCGGGAGCTTCGCGGTGTCCGCCGGGCCAAATTGTAATCAATTGTTCTTTTACATCTAAATAATCATCGGTAAGGCGATACAGAATCAAATCGTAATTTTCACGAGCTGCTGAGAGAAAATACGCTGTTCCATCAATATCCTTGTATAGTGTGCAGTCGCGCGACATATTTCCAAACGGACGAAAACTCTTTACAAAGGTAAAAGGTTTTTCAATATCATCTGAATAAGCAACAGCCGCACGCGCGTAACTATAGTCGCGACCATACTCATAATGCATCCACATTACAAATTTACCTGTTTTTTCATTGTAAACTACTTTCGGACGTTCAATATTTGCACGGTCGAGTTCAGGGTGCGATTGCTTCGTCAGTAAATTTCCTCGAAATTCCCAGTTCATCAAATCTTCGGAACGGTAACAGGATACAAACACGCCATCTTTTCGGTTTTCGCCTAACCAATAATAATATTTACCGATTTTAAGAAATCCTCCACCATGCGCACGTATAATGTTGCCATTTGTATCAAACCACTCATTACCGTTGGTTAGTTCTGTGAGTTTTTCGGGCTTCTGGGCTTCTACTACATTAGCAAAGATTAAAATCGAAGCAGCAACTAATATTATCGTTTTCAGTTTCATTTTTAGTTTCATGAAATATTTTATAGAAGATTTTCGATACAAATTTAAACTAACTGAAATGTGTTAAGGTCGAAAATTCATTCATTTTGTTCAATGAATATCACAAACTACAGAGAACCTTTTAAAATTAACTTCTGTAATAATCAACAGTGGCTTATAAAAAAAAAGTGCCGGATTTTAAATTTACCGGCACTTTTTATTTGAAAAAAAAGATTTTATTTGTCTTTCTTCATCGTTATAATCATTACACCGTTTTTCCCTTTTTCGCCATATATTCTTGTTGCGGCATCATCTTTTAAAACAGAAACTTCAGACACTTCGTTCGGATTTAGTGTGTTGAAATCAAAGTCGGCAGGTTTTACTTCACCATCGATTACTACCAGGGGCTTTGGTGCTTTTTCATCACCCTGAAGTCTAAAATTAATTGGTAATGTGTAATTTACACGTACATTTTTCCCTTTTTGCATGCCAGGAGTCCATTTAGGCATAGCTTTTACAATACGTATTGCTTCCGTATCCAATGCAGGATTAACACTCCTTACAACTTCTATATCAGAAATTGAGCCATCTGTATTTATAACAAACTGAACAAATACTCTACCTTGAATACCAAGTTCCTGCGCTTTTACAGGATATTTTATGTTAGACATAAGAAATTTCATTAACTCATTTTGTCCACCCGGATATTCCGGCATTTTTTCAACAACCGTAAATGTTGTTTTATCATCCTGTTCAAGGTTTTCATTTTCAGGCGCTTTGGTATTAACTTTAGAGCCATATCCCACAACAGTTAATTCGATGATTTTCTCTGATGCTACTTCCGGCTTTTTTTGTTCTTTTTTTCCTTCGGGAGCTGGAGTTTCTTTCTCAACAGCTGTGGTTGAAGTTGTTATCTTCATTTCAAGATTTGCAGGTACATTATTTACTGCTACAGGTTTATTTTGAATTGCATTTTCAGCTGAAGCTTCATTCATGTTTTTTACAGTACCTGCAATAGCCTGAAAATTTCCTGCAATTACAAGCATTAAAGCTAAGGGTGCAACCAGCAGGTATTTTGCCGCAGATGCTTTCATTGATTTTTTACGATTCATCATTTTGATACGTTTTTTTAAAGGTGAAAAATTAAATTGATTGGTTAGTTTTAAATCGGGTGTCTGATAAGATAGTTGTAGCAGGTGATACTGATAATGTTTGGTGTCGAAACCTGAAGTTATTACTTTATTGTCGGCAATGTATTCAAGGTTTTCACGTATTTCACGTTTCATAAGCCATGTAAACGGGTTAAACCAAAAGGCAATCGTTATAATCTCGGCAATAATCACATCGAATGTATGACCTTGTTTTACATGAATTTTTTCGTGAGTTAGAATTTGTTGCAATTCTTCCGGCGTGTGCAAAGCAGGATTTACAAAAATCCGGTTCAGGAATGAAAATGGTGCGATGTTTTTGCCTAAAACATAAACCGGCGTGCCGTCAATTATTGTTTTTGTACTTTTTGCCTGAATTTTTTGTATGCTGATTAACCGGATAAAAAATCTGATTATTAACACAAATGCAACAAGGAAGTACAATCCGATAACAATTTGTTGAGTATTTATTACCGGTTGTTGGTTTGTAGTTACTACTAATTCGGGCAATAGAAACGATTGTTCACTCAGCAAATTTGTTAATTCCTGACTGTGTTTCAGAAATCCCGACATATCCATTATTGGTATGAAAACGGCGAACAACAGGCTGTATTTCAGATAAAATCTTTTCAGTATTAGAAAAGTATCGCGACTAAAAAAAGCTTTGTATGTAATGTACAAAATAGATATCGATACATTAATTATAACGATGTTATACCAAAATGTGCTCATGATTTTTTCTCAATTAGTTTGATGATTTCCTGTAATTCTTCAGGTGAAATTTTCTGTTTTTCCACAAAAAAAGTTACCATTTTCTTGTATGAGTTTTCGAAGTAGTTTTTTACCACTTTCGAAATAGACCCCGATTTAAAGTCGCTTTCATTGAGCGCTGGTTTATACTGGTAAGTATTGCCAAAGCGGGTGGATTTTAAATAACCTTTACGCTCCAAATTTTTTACCACTGATGCTACCGTGGTATAAGGCGGACGGGGCTCGTCCATTTGTTCAATAAAATCCTTTATGAAGCCTCCTTCTGTCTGATAAATTATCAGCATTAACTCCTCTTCCTGATGTGTGAGTTTTTCCATAACTTTTTTGTTTAAAAATTCTGATTATATAACGCACAAAAAATAAATTTATTACGAATACTTCGCAAAACTACGAAACATTCGTAGAAAGTATTACGAAATATTCGTAGATTTAAGTTTATTTAAATATTGAGGAATTATAATGGATTGGGAAAATGAGAAAATAAGTGAGAAGTAACTATCAATTGTCAGTTGAAGTGCAGATAATAAAAAGTATTTTAAAAAAATCAGCCAAAAATTTGTGCGCAAATGCTGTTTCTGCTTTAAAACTCCCCCTCGATTTATCCTTCCCGATAAAAAATCGAGATTAACATGTGGTTTGGATGCATGGGGTGTTTAGTATTTTATCGGTTATATTCTACTAAAAACCGAACAAACCGGTTTATTTTTTCAGAATCCGTTTCAAAAGCATTTCCCACCACTACCAAATCAGCTCCGGCATCAAAAGCTGATTTTAAATTTTCTATCGAAGAAATACCACCTCCTACAATCAAAGGAACATTAAGGTTTTCACGAACAGCCTTAATCATAGCTACCGAAACGGGATTAATTGCACCGCTGCCGGCTTCGAGATATGCCAGTTTAAGTCCTAAAAGTTCACCTGCTACAGCTGTGGAAACAGCAATATCAACCTTATCGAAAGGTATGGGACTCGTATTGCTCATGTATTGCACAGAAGTATTTTTCCCGCCATCGATTAAAATATAAGCAGTAGGAATAACTTCAATACCGGAGTTACGAACTGCCATGGCAGAGTAAACATGCTGACCAATTAGAAATTCAGCGTTTCTGCCTGAAATAAGCGATAAAAACAGTAACGCATCGGCATTTTCGGAGAATTGATTGGCATTACCCGGAAACTGAATTATCGGAATTTGCAGTTTACTTCTCAAATTATCTATCAAAAGGTAAGTGGATTCAACAGTATGGCTTCCTCCAACAAACACAAAAGTAGGCGGATTTTTTTCAAGTGATGAAATAATGGCATTCTGCAAAGAACCGTTGCATTTATCGGGATCGAGCAGCACTGCAAGCATTTTTTTGTTTTGCAACTGACTTTCAATAATTGTTTGATAAATTAAGTTTTCCATGTATGCTTTGTTTAATCAATACAGTAAACAACAACAAAATCGGTAAATATTAAAAATTTTGGGTAATAAATTTTATTAGCCGGAATATGCTGCATTTTCATTTCGCCTTCAATCGCTTTATCGAACGGAAAAACGCGTAATTGTTTGCGGAAATCTACTGCATCGAGTCCAATAATTTTGTAAAGTGCTTCTTTTGCCGACCACGCCAGCAAAAAATTAAGCACGGGATTTTCTTTTCCGATTTGCCCTTGTTCCTCGGCGGTAAGAAATTTATCTTTTATTTTCAAAACTCGTTCGGAATTCACTTCAATGTCAATACCGATTAAATTGATTGGATGAATTGCCACTGCCATCCACCTGCTACTGTGCGAAATGCTGATTTGAAAACTACTATCTTCAATAAATGGTTTGCCAGCATTATCATACTTTACATAAACCGCCCGTTTGCATAAAAAGTTTAACGAAAAACGCGCATTTAAAAATTCGATTTTCCGTTTCGGTGTTTTTATCCGGTTGTATTCATCGGAATAAATCGGAAAATTTTCAATTTCCTGCTCAAGCTTTTTGATGTTATCCGACATTTCAAACACAAGAATCTCGGCTACGGAATTATCAATTATATGTTTTATAATTTTTTCCACTCTAAACTTTCCATCAATCTTACAATGTCTTTTTTTATAAAATCATTCATCGGAGCAATAGAATCTTTATTGGGCACGTTATCGAAATATAAAGCGCCGCGAAGAAAATGCTTCACGCTATCGGTGAGAACAAACTGTGTTGAGGAAGCGGTATTGCCTTTCAACTCATAAAGAATTCCGTAAACTTCCTTTTCAGGATTATTGAAAACTTTTTCTGAAATACCATCAGCTCTGACGGTATGCTGATAAACAAATTTACGCGAATCCTCACTTAACTCATTCAGATTATTATCGATTTTAAAATAACTGCAATAAATTGTTGCATTTAGTTGAGGATAAAAAATATCTATCCAGAATTTTTTGTTATCAACACTGTGAGTATTTATAATTGCAATATCAGATTTATCGAAAACGTAAGGGATATCCACAGATGAATAATGAACATAAGTATGGCTTGGTAAATCCACCCTAAAATAACCATAAGGACGCGGAACGCTGGATTTACCACATGCTGTTAAAAATATTATCAGTAAAACAAAAGAGATATTTTTGAATTTAAACATTTTAATTTCTTTCAATACTGCATTGTTTATCTATCGATTTTGTTTAGTCTTCATCATTTATATTTCCCTTGATAAAGAGCTTCACTTTTTTGATTCTTCTGTTGTCAACAGCCATAATTTCGAAAACGTATCTTTTGTAATCAATACGTTCGTTTTTGCGGGGAATTTCGCCTTTCAATTCGAGAATAAGTCCGGCGAGTGTTTCTACTTCACCAGTTACTTTAGAAAAATCGCTTTCTTCAATTTCTTCAATTTTGAAAAAATCGTTTAACTGTATTTTTGCTTCAAAAATGAAAGTATGATTATCAATTTTTGTAAAAAGCTGTTCATCAACGTCATATTCATCGCTTATATCTCCAATAATTTCTTCCAAAATATCTTCGAGAGTTACCAAACCCGAAGTTCCCCCATACTCATCAACCACAATTGCAAGATGCACTTTATTTTTCTGAAATTCATTGAGTAAATCATCGATTTTTTTAGTTTCCGGCACATAAAACGCAGGTCGTACAAGCGATTGCCAGCGGAAAGTATCGGGTTTATCAAGATGCGGAAGAAGGTCTTTGCTGTAAAGTATTCCTTTAATATTATCGTGTGTACCCGAGTAAACCGGCAAACGCGAATATCCGCTTTTTATAATTATATCCAGCAGTTTTTTATAACTTGTTTTAATATCCACATCAATCATATCAACTCTTGAGGTCATAATGTCGATAGCCTGAATATTCCCGAATTTGATGATACCTTCAAGAATTTCGGTATCCTCATCTGTGCTTCTTGAAGTTAACTCAAGCGCTTGCGAGAGTTCGTCCATCGAAATATTTGAGCGGGTATGTTTTGCAAGTCGTGTGTTTACTTTTGAAGTAGAACCGACAAGCATATTTACAAACAGCTTTAAAATTCCCTGAAAAAATAACAGCAGAGAAGACGTAAATATTGCAACTTTAAGCGAAAACTGAGTGGCATATACTTTTGGAGTTATTTCGCCTGCAAGCAACAATATAAATGTAATGAAAACTGTTTGAAAAATAAAACCTAAAACAGGCGATTCATCGAAATTCAGAATGGAAGTTGTGGCAAATGTTAACAACAAAATAATAGCCACGTTCACAAAATTATTGCTAATCAGAATAGTTGCAAGAAGTTTGTGAGGATTTTTAAGCAAGCGAAGTACGTTTTTGTGTTGTCGTTTATCACTATCTTCAAGCTCTTGCAGCACTTGTGGGCTTAACGAAAAAAACGCAACTTCCGATGCTGAAATAAGCGCCGATAACATTAGCAGAATTAAACAAATAATAAATGCAAAAACAGTACTGATTCCGGGTGCAGAAACAGTTATATCGGTAAATATCGTTAATAAAATCAAAGTATTCAATGAATAAGTTTTTTTGGAAATTATTTAATTATGATTGTTTACTCATGTACAGCCAAAATCTTGTCAACCACGTATTTTGAAACACCCCGCCATGGTAAAACTCCGAGATATTCTTTGTAACTAAGTTCAACCTCTTTGCCACCACAGCGCATAAGTGAGTCGGCTATAGCTTTATCCTGAACCGAAAAATCAAATTCGTAAGATTGTATAGTGCCTGTAGTTTTCGACCTGAAACCACTCTGAATAATTTTTCCTTCGTAAGTTTTAAAAACATAGCCTTTATAAACTACAAAATTCAAATTGCCGGTTTTTACGCCTTCACCGAAAACATAGTAAAACTTGAAATAAACAAATGCAGCGAACAACAAAACAACAATACTTGTTATTATTATAGAAACTTTCTTTGCAATTGGTGTCATAATAGATTCGCATTTTTTAAATTGATAATTAACAAAATTTCAGTTTATAAATAATGTTACATGTCAACAAACCTGTATGCTTTCTGAAATGATGCAGACTTGCAACTTATTAACTTTTATTATACTGCAAATATATAGCTAAATTTCGATTAAAGTAGATTTTTTACCTTTTTTTGAACGCATCGCATGAGTTAATTTATTAACTTTACAACGTTAAAAACTACTTTACATTGTTTCTTGACAAAGGTAAAATCAGAAATTTCTTTACTATAATAAATCGCAATAATCATGGAAGATAAATTGGTAACCCTCGCCATTCGAACCTACTCGAGAGCACAAATGATAAAAAATGTTCTCGATGAAAATGGAATTGAGACGGTAATTCATTCGCTCAATCTTGAGCAACCCGGAATGGCAGTAGGAGTAAGAATCAGAATCCGTCAGAGCGACTTACCCAAAGCACTGAAAATTGTGGAAGAAATGGAAAGTGTTTGGGATGAACCCCGCGATGAGAACATGGGAAACCATGTACTTATTCCCATCGATTTTAACGATATGATACCAAAAACAATTGATTTCGGTTTCTTTTTTGCCGATATTCTTGGGGCTGAAGTGGTATTTATGAATGTTTATTTCAGTCCGGTTTTTACAATATCGATGAATAACGATGTAAGCACTTACAGCATAAGCGACAGCGAACTTCTGCGCAAAATTATTGCCAATGCCAACGAAGAGATGCAAAATATAACAAACGTTATTCGTAAGCGCATTGCCGATGGCGAATTACCTAACATTCAATTCCATTTTGAACTCAAAGAAGGCGTACCCGAAGATCAGATTCTGGATTACTGCAAAAAGAACAATCCACAATTAGTAATAATGGGCACCCGTGGACGAAAAATTGATAATGAAGTAATTGGAAGTGTAACAGCCGAGGTAATGGAATCTTGCGTTTCGCCTGTGTTTGCAGTACCGCTACAAATGCCCCTTGTTTCGCCCGGCGATATACGGCGCGTAGCTTTTCTAACAAATTTCGATCAAAAAGACCTGATTGCGATTGACCGCACGATTTCACTTTTTAATTCCGAAAATCTGGAGCTTTATTTTATTCACGCTTCGGAAAAGAACGAAGCATGGGATGAAGTGATGCTTGCCGGAATTAAAGCGTATTTTGCAGGACATTATCCAAATCTGAAAACTCATTACGCCATTCTGGGCAGCTCGTATTCGCCCGAAATGATTGAAGGCTATATGAAAGATAAAAATATCAGTGTGCTTGCTTTCAATACACGCCGACGTCGTTTGCTTTCACGCCTTTTCAATCCCGGATTAGCATATAAAATGGTGCTGTATTCAGATATTCCACTGTTTGTAACGCATATATAACCCCTAACCCCTAAAGGGGAACAACGATAAAGGAGCGTTTCGGAATTTTCGAAACGCTCCTTTATCGCTCAATATTATTTGGGGTCTGCTGAAATACAAATAAGTAATTAGAAAAAAGCAATTTAAGATTGATATGTTTTGATTAAGTGCAAGGTTTTTATACGAAAACATTAATAAATCTTGCACTCAACAGTTTACAGCAAAGAACCAAGTCCTGAAGGGACTTAATGTGAGTAACCACCGGCAAAACCGGTGGATGGGACACAAGAAATGGGCAGAATCCGTAAGGGGTTCAATAAAAGCAAGTCAGGCATTGTTGAACCCTTTTCAGGGTTCTGATTTGCCTTCGGTTTTAGCCCCGCACTTCGTACGGGGTTATTCATATTTAACCATTTCGTGGTTGCGAATAGTTTTTCAGCAGACCCTATTTATATTATTCGTGAACTTTTGCTTGTCAAAAAAAACAGCAAATTATAACTGAACAAATGATTAAAACTCCGCCAAAATATCGGCAATGTGAATTCCTTTTATCGGCAGTTTGTTTTTTGAGCAATATCCGTTGATATTCATAAGGCAGGAAGCTTCGGTGCTTATAATAAATTCAGTGCCCGTTTCAAGAGCATTACGTGTCTTCATTTCAGTCATGGATGTGGAAATGGCGTTGTTTTTTACCGCGAAAGTTCCACCAAAACCGCAACAGGTTTCACTTTCATTCATTTCAATCAGTTCCAAACCTTTTACTTTCGATAATAATGTGCGTGGTTCATCTTTTACACCATATTCCCTGAGTGCAGAGCATGAATCATGGAAAGTAACTTTATGCGGAAACTTTGCACCGAAATCGGTAAAATCCAGTTTGTTTACCAGAAAATCCGTGAGTTCGAAAAGTTGGGGTTTCAGTTTCGCATGTTTTTCAAGCAATGGTTCATTTCCTTTTAAAACCTTCTGATAATGATGCAAAACAAAACCGGTACACGAACCGGATGGAGAAACTACCGGCATTTCATAATCAAAATCATTCAGAAATTTCTCAGCCAGTCGTGCAGTTTCAGGCCAGTAACCGCTGTTAAAAGCGGGCTGACCACAGCAGGTTTGTTCAGGATTGTAATGTACAGTGCAACCGGCTTTTTCAAGAATTTTAATCACATTGAAAGCAGTTTGCGGATAAAACTGATCGATATAGCAGGGTATAAATAGTTGAACGTCCATTTTTTTACTTTAATTCTATTACACGATGAGCACTCAAAAATATTATCATCTCCTGCAAAAGTACTACAAGTAACGGAATTATCAATATAAGACCAACCAAACGATTTAACAAGATTTTTTTTGAAATTTACTCTCTGTTGAGTTATATCGATGTAATTTTTCCTTGGTTTTTTGCGTCAAAAAAATACAGACCCTAAAATACATTACAATAGCAATTTAAAACCACATTTATTCCCGCTTTTTTATTTAAGATACATATCTGAGAAAAACTCAATACCCCAAATTCTCTCCTTTTTCAATTGCCGGTATTCCTTTCGTCATCCATTCCGGCGCAGGCATTCCTTTCAGGTAATGGTTGAAAAATCCGAACATGCGCATGCTTAAATCAACACGGTTTGCCCAGTATTTTTCTTCAAGATTATGATCCATTCCATTGTAATTAATCATCCAAACCGGCTTTCCAAGTCTGTAAAGCGCCATAAAAAACTCAATTCCCTGATACCATGGCACAGCGCCATCGTTATCATTTGCCATAATGAGTAAAGGAGTTTTCACGTTAGGAGCTTGAAATAGCGGAGAATTTTCGATATAATGAAGTGGTTTTTCCCACAAAGTTCCTCCAATGCGGCTTTGCGTTTCTTCGTACTGGAACATACGGCTCATTCCTGTTCCCCAACGAATTCCGCCATAAGCACTTGTCATATTGCTTACTGGTGCGCCGGCCATAGCAGCTGCAAACATATCGGTGCGTGTTACCAAATATGCTATCTGATAACCGCCCCAGCTTTGCCCCTGTAAACCGATATGTTTTTCATCTACGTAAGGCATTGTTTCGGTAAGTTTGCGCACGCCACTCACAATAGCATCGTAAGCGTTTCGTCCTGGATAACCTGTGCCATAAGCAATGTCGGGTACAAAAACCAGATAATCGTTGCTGACATAAAAAGGTATGCTGATAATTGACCGGCTTGGCTGTGGGTATCTATAACTATGTTCGGTTTGTGAACTTTTTTCATAAAAATAAACCATCAGCGGATATTTTTTCTGCGGATCGAAATTATCAGGTTTAAAAAGTAAACCTTTCAGCGAATCGCCCGAAAACGAAATCCAGTTCACAGTTTCTACAGTTGGCCAGACAAAATTATTTTGTTGCGGATTGGCGTTTGATATTTTCAATGGCTTTTCAAATGACAAATTGCTGATTTTTACGTCCGGAAATTCCTTAACGGTTTGTGTTGAAAAAATTAAAGCATCAGCATTTTTAGCTTTTTGCAAATGCGCCACCATAAAATCACCTTCGAGCAATTTTTTCGTGTTTGCAGGGTTCGAAATAGTCAATTCATAATAACCGGCGGCATTATTTTTTTCATTAAATGCCGATAATATCATTTTTTGAGGCACGTAATTTATTTCTTTGTCCAAAGCTTCGTAACGGTAACGAATATTTTCTGTTCGTCCATTGGTGAGATTTACAGCAGGTTCTTTTCCAGTAGGGTCAATTTTCCATATATCAAAGCGGTCGTAAATCAGCACATACTTATCGTTTTCAGTCCAGCCTGCAATGCCATAAGGATCAGGGTCGGAAGGAACATCATTTAACTCATCACAGAACAAAACCGGTAAGTCTTTTGTCAATTCAACTTTTTTCAACTTCTTCAAATCAATTGCATAATAAATGCTATCGGTAAAGTCAAAATACAAAGCATATTGCGCATTGGGCGATAGATTGAGATTATTTTTTGCTCCCACCAATTTAGTTCTTTTCCCTGATTTTACATCAATCAGATAATAATCGTTCTGATTTCGGGCGCTCCATGTAATTTGCTTTTGATAAGCGCGATTATCAATTCCAAGCGCCACATCGGCATTTTTGTAATTGAAAAATCGAACAGTTTCAATTGCAGTATCAGCTAATTGTACCATATTTTTATCAGAAATCCGATAAACAGCCTGATAGGATTGTTTCTTTTTCTGATTCAGCATTTTCAGCTGACGGGGTTGAATTATCTGATCGGTATAACTCCAAAGATCGAGTTTGGGCTTGTCTTCGTCCAAAACACTATCTTTCTTTGCGGGTTTTACTTTCTGTGCAGTTACAAAATATAGCTTATTACCATCTCTCGAAAATGAAATATCTCCATTCACAGATGGCGACCAATTCTTTGGCATTCCAACTGTTAAACTATCTGCAACTTTTGATAAATTCTTCTTTTTAATACTGTAATAATAAAGCGAATAATTTTTGCTCGATGCCGTATCAGCGCTTGCAAGATAGGCAAGTTGCTCACCCTTTTCATCGAAAGTGAGTTTTCTAAAAGCAAGCGAATCCTTCAGAATTGTATCGGCTTTTTGAAGTTCAGGCTGAAACAAAACAATTGCCTGAAGTTTTGTAGAGTCGTTTAGTTTTGCAAGAAAAACAGTCATCAATCCCTTTTGAGCAACAGTAAAAGTATCCACGTTGGCAAAAATGTATTTAATATCCTTTACCGGTTCCCAGTAAATCAGTGAATATTTTTCTTTTTTCGCTATAGTTTTCGATTTCTTTACAGGTTCTGCTTTCGATTTTGTTTGCGCAGTATCATTCTTTTCATCTTTAATTTCCTGCAGAAAAACCATCCAGTTGCTCTGCTCGTCAGCCATTTGGTACGATTTTACCTTTTCGAATTTTGTAATAATGCCAGATTTCAAATTATACACTCCAAATTGCTCTTTGGGCATTTTTTCTTTGGCTGTTTTTGCAAGTTTATGTTTGCGCAAAGTGTCTTCAGGTACACGAATATTGAAAACCACATAATCGGAATTTACTGAAAAACGTGGTTTTGTACCGTGAAAAACAGTATCAGACTTTTGTGCATCAACATTATAAATAATAAGAAAACCATCGCCTTTCTGTCGGTTTATTTCATAAGCCACAAACTTTCCATCGTTGCTAATTAGTCGGTTTTCAATGCGATTCCAATTGGCGAAGTCAGTTATTTTGAGGCTTTGCTTCTGTGCAAAACCGGAAAATACGAATACGATAATTGAAATAAAAATTAGTTTGATTTTCATAATATATATTTTTTAAAATAATATTCAGACTTTGAAAGTTATATGATGAACTACAAAAATAACGTTTTCCTCATTCTTTACAATTATTTTTTGCTGAATAAATTTCCTTAATCACTTTAGTGATTTCATTTTTTGAAAAATATCTTTATCATTTTCATACAGACTTTCAGATTATTACATTCTTTCTAAAAAAACCAGGCACTTTTCCTGGATCATTAAGTAAATATTTTTCTTTACCTTTGCACCCGCAATGGTTCACTTATGCCAACCGGCAGAAAGTGATGAAAAGGGAATCAGGTGAAAATCCTGAACAGACCCGCTGCTGTAAGCTCTACCTCACCCCAACCACCTCACCCCAACCCTCTCCATGAGGAGAGGGAGAAATGAGGAGAGGGAGAAAGAGGAAAACGTATTGAACAAACTCATGCCACTGGGCACTTCTTAGTTTTAAATCAATTGATTTGAAGCGTTGTTCCCCTCCTTTGGAGGGGTTAGGGGAGGCCGGGAAGGCGTTCAAAGTACGGGAGTAAGTCAGAAGACCTGCCATGCGATTGCTGTTTTCTAAACATTTTTTTGATAGAGGAAAACAGTGAAAATGTTTAAAGCTTTCGGGGATAAGCTCAAAACCAATACGGCAAAAGGTTTTCACTTTCGGCTTTGTTGATTTTACTTTTTTCTGCAAGCTATTTGGTTTAATGTTAAACAAATAGTATTGTATGTTGCTTTCATTTATCGGTTTATTAAATTTCAGGAAATCAGGCATTGTTTTATGCCTTTTAGGGCTTTCGTTGGCTGTTTTTGCCGATGAAAGACCTGATACAACTAAAACATATGAAATATCGGAAGTAACCGTAACCGAACAATACCGCAACACAGAAGTACGCGCCTCGGCTCCACTCCAGATTCTTTCGTCGAAACAAATTGAGAAACTGAATGCGCTTCAGGTTTCTGATGCCGTGAAGTATTTTTCGGGTGTAACGGTGAAAGATTACGGCGGCATTGGCGGATTGAAAACCGTATCGGTGCGGAGTCTGGGCGCTGCTCATACGGCAGTGAGCTATGATGGTATTACACTCATCGATTGCCAAACCGGACAAATTGACATCGGGCGTTTCTCCCTCGACAATGTGGATATAATTACGCTTAATAACGGACAAAGTGATAATATTTTTCAACCTGCACGCATGTTTGCTTCGGCATCACTGCTAAACATTCGGACATTAACTCCAAAATTCTCCAACAACCAAACGCTGAATGGAAAAGTTTCGCTTAAAGGCGGTTCGTTTGGTTTGCTGAATCCTTCATTTCTTTTGCAACAAAAAATCAGCCCGAAATATGCGGCTTCGCTAAGTGGCGAATGGCTTTCGGCAAATGGCGATTATCCTTATATACTCGCATACAGTTCGGGTAGCAACGCGTTAAAAACTACTGAAAAAAGATTGAATTCAGATGTTGCAAACATTAGAATTGAGGGAAATATTTATTACTCAGGCTCAGAAAATGAATCGGGAAAGCTGAAAGTTTATTATTATAATTCTGACAGAGGGTTGCCCGGAGCAACAATTTTTTATAATCAAAATGCCTTTATATCGCAACGACTGAACGATTATACTTTTTTCGCTCAAACCTACTATCAGAAGGAATTCTCACCAATTGTTATAATGCAAATCAACGCGAAATATCATCGCGGGTTTACGCATTACACCGATACAACATATCACAATCAGGCAGGTTATGAAGAAAACAGACATTTTCAGAATGAATTTTACGGTTCTGCATCTTTGCTTTTCCGTGCTTTCGAACATTTATCATTTTCGGTTTCCACCGATGGTTTTGTGAACAATCTACACGTCCGTTTCGAAAACGAAAGTCTGACAAACAATTTCCCAAAACCGGTTCGCAGAAGTTTGCTCACAGTTGCAGCTGCAAAATATGTAACCAATCAAATACTTGCTACTGGTAGTTTATTATCAACTTTAGTTTCGGATAAAGGAAAAGCTGATGGAAATCCGAAACAATATAACCGACTGTCTCCTTACATTAGCTTTGCTTATAAACCATTCAATACTATCGATTTAAGATTTCGCACTTTCTATAAAAACATATTCAGATTACCAACCTTTAATGATATGTATTACTCGAGAGTTGCAAAACCCGATTTAAAACCTGAAAATACAAATCAGTTTAACATTGGTTTTACCTTTTCCAATATTAAATCAAATCAAATTGCTTCTTTTACAATTACTGCCGATTACTTTAACAACAAAATTCAGGATAAAATTGTAGTTGTTCCTGCCAAAAATCTTTATTACTGGAGTGCTACCAATCTCGGTGAAGTATCCATTTCAGGCATCGATTTGAATGCTGAAACTGTTTTTAGTCTAAGTAAATCCAATAAATTACTATTGTCAGGCACTTATAATTATCAATCGGCAATTGATGTTACCAACCCCGAAAACAATACTTATGGTCATCAAATTCCTTATACGCCACGCGTTTCAGGGTCGGCAAGAGCATCACTCGAAACAAATTATGGCGATATTTCTTACTCATTACTTTGGTCGGGTGCACGCTATGCAGGTTATCAGAATTATTCCGAAAATCGTTTACCTGGTTATTCCGATCAAAATATTTCTTATTCAAAGCTTTTTCAGATAAAAGAACTTGCGCTGAATTGTAAAATCGAAATGCTGAATATATTTAACGAGAACTATGCTGTTATCAGATATTATCCTATGCCTGGAAGGTCGGTGAGAGCAAGTTTAAGCATGAAATTCTGATAAAAGAAATCAAATTATAAATTCAAAATAATTAAAATTTAAAAACCTATGAATTCAGAAACAATCATCAAAATGATGAAAAAGAATGTATTGAAAACCATCGCTTTAAGCTTACTTGTATTAACTTTCGCTTCGTGCGACGATTTATTCGACAAGAATAAAAAAGGCAATGAAATTACTGTAAAAGAACCGACAGAATTATTTGTTCTTTCGGAAGGTTTGTTTAACAACAATAATAGCGCACTGGCGAAATACAACCTCGAAACAGGTACAATGTCAGGCGATTTTTTTGCTGCTGTGAATAATCGCGGTTTGGGCGATACCGCCAACGATATGGGTCTTTATGGTTCAAAACTTTACGTTGTCGTAAATGTATCGGGCTGCGTGGAGGTTATTGATGCTAATACAGGAAACTCATTAAAGCAAATAAAAATTGTAAATTCTCAAAACACTTCCCGTGAACCCAGAGCAATAACTTTCAGCGGGAACAAAGCATATGTTTGCAACTTCGATGGAACCATAGTTCGTATTGACACAACAACGCTCGAAATTGATGCTACGCTTACCTGCGGAAACAATCCTGATGGAATATGTGCTGCCAATGGCAAACTGTATGTTTCAAACTCCGGCGGTTTAAATTTTCCTGTTTTTGACAATTCAGTTTCAGTTATTGATTTGGTTTCGTTCACTGAAATCAAAAAAATTACAACCGGAACAAATCCCGGCGACATGAGAGCTGACAGTCAGGGAAATGTTTACCTGATAGCACGCGGAAATTATTCAACCGAACCTTCGTGCCTGCAAAAAATCAGCAAAAGCAACGATGCTATAACAAATTTCGACACTATTCCCTGTGCCGGATTTGCCATAAATAACGATACTGCATACATTTATAATTACGATTGGAATACTTTCTCATGCACTGTTGTGTCGTTCAATTGTAAAACGGATAAAGTGATAAATAAAAACTTTATTGCTGATAACACAAATATTCTTAGTCCGAATGGCATCGATGTAAATCCTTTTAACAGCGATGTTTATATTACTGATGCAAAGAACTATACAACTGCTGGTGATGTTTTTTGCTTCAGTAAAGAAGGAAAACTGAAGTTTAAATTGAATGAAGCTGGCATTAATCCTAACAAAGTAGTATTTCGTTAGTTTTTCAAATATTTTCAAGCACATAATTATAGATTCTCCGAATCGAGAAACAGCGACTCTGTGAAGAATCGCTGTTTTTTTTTACTGCTCCCAATATCTGCCCCCTAATCCCCTAAAGGGGGAATAAATTTAGAATTTTCAGGAGTTGTAATCTATCTTAGATGGAAAACAATTAAAGGTATATTTAATAATGTTAGAAAATAACTACTTTTGCACTCAGACTGTATAAACAATAAATTTTCAAACTTATGAAACTATTCAAATCGTATATCTTCATTATTTCACTGCTCGTTTTTACTTCTGTAACGGCACAATCAAACGATGACAGAGGCTATATTGTTAAAGTGGGCGACACAGCTCCGGATTTCAGCATGAAACTTACAAATGGGAAAACCGTGAAGTTATCGGACTTTCGCGGGAAAATTGTAATGCTACAGTTTACAGCCAGTTGGTGTGGTGTTTGTCGCAAAGAAATGCCTTTTATCGAACGTGATATATGGCAAAAATACAAAGGCAACCCGAATTTTGCGCTGCTTGCCATCGACCGTGATGAACCACTCGAAACAGTAATTAAATTTGCCGAAACTACCGGCATCACTTACCCTATCGGACTTGACCCGAATGCCGATATTTTTGCGCTTTATGCCGACCGTAAAGCAGGCATTACACGCAACGTAATTATCGACAAAAAAGGAAAAATCATTATGCTTACCCGACTTTTCAACGAAGAAGAATTTGCCGAAATGGTAAAATTAATCGGCGATTTGGTGAAGTAATTATTCAGATTTTTTTTGTATGAAGTCGAAGGTCGCAATGACTTTCGACTTCTTTTGAGTACAATAAGCCGGTTAATGAGTACATATGACGGGTTTTGTAAACCCGTCGTAATGTATTATAAGGATTTTTAATCCGCTCAATGCTACTGTTTTTCATTATTTTCGCAGCAAATTTAACAAATATAATTAATTACAATTGTATCTTAGCGGAATACAATCCCGATAAAAAATCGAGATATAATACAAAAGGGTGTGATTGCATTCCGACACTTCGGAACACACCCGTTGAGCACGATTTTTTGCTCAGTTAATAAAGCTACATCCGACAAGTCGCAAGTGTTTAACTTTATCA
>CAYONE010000089.1:0-18580 GCA_964405245.1 uncultured Paludibacter sp. | reverse complement strand
GACGATTCTGAATATATACGGATAATGGGTTCTGTGTTCGATTTACGTAAATGTACCCAACCTTCGGGGAAGTCAATTTTTACGCCATCAATATCATTTACTTCATATTCGGCATATTTTTCCTTCATAATTTTCAGCAGTCCGTCAACATCAACCGAAGGTGTTAGCTCAATTTTATTTTTTGAAATGAAATATTCAGGATAAAGTTTTCTGATTTCCGATACTTTCATTTGTTTTTTAGCCATCAATGTTAGAAACAACGCAATTCCTACCAATGCATCCCTGCCATAATGACTTGCAGGATAAATAACTCCGCCATTTCCTTCGCCACCAATTACAGCATTGGTTGCTTTCATTTTAGAAACCACATTTACTTCGCCAACGGCAGCAGCGTTATATTCGCAGCCATATTTACGGGTTACATCACGCAAAGCACGCGTTGAACTCAAATTTGAAACCGTATTGCCTGGTGTGTTTTGCAACACATAATCTGCTACAGCAACCAACGTATATTCTTCGCCAAACATACTTCCATCTTCGCTAATTATTGCCAAGCGATCCACGTCGGGGTCAACTACAAATCCCACATCGGCTTTGCCTGCTTTCAATAATTCGGAAATATCTGTTAAATGTTCCGGCAATGGTTCCGGATTATGCGGGAAATATCCGTTAGGTTCGCAGTAGAGTTTTTCGATGGTTTTAACTCCCAATGCTTCCAATAATTGTGGAATGGCAATTCCACCAACCGAATTTACGGCATCAATTGCAACCCTGAAACCGGCTTTTTTTATAGCTTCCACATCAACCAATTCAAGCGCCAGTACACTTTTAATATGTTTGTAGGTATAGTCAGTTTTCTCAGTCAGTTTTCCCAGATTTTCAACCGTTGAAAATTCATAAGATTCGTTTTCGGCTATCTGCAATACACGTTCACCTTCGGCAGCGTTCAGAAATTCGCCTTTTTCGTTCAACAGTTTCAGCGCATTCCATTGCTTGGGATTGTGGCTTGCTGTTAGAATAATACCACCAGCTGCATTTTCCATTGTTACGGCAAGTTCGGTAGTTGGTGTTGAGGCAAGTCCGATATTTACCACATCGAAGCCCATCCCAAGCAATGTGCCGGTAACCATCAAATTTACCATTTCGCCTGAGATACGTGCATCGCGACCAACAACAATTGTGTTTGATGCTGACTTTGCTGATTCCTTTATTAAAGTGGCATAAGCAGCGGTAAATCTTGAGACATCAACCGGATTTAAACCATCACCGGATTTACCACCAATGGTTCCCCTGATTCCTGAGATCGATTTAATAAGTGTCATTTGTATTTTTTTAGGGTTATAAAAAACATTAATCACCCTTAATTCAGGGTGGTTTTATATTTTTATGGTAAAAACATTTTAGTTTCTATTTTGGAAAGTATTGAAAATATTATTTCTGAAACTGAATCTTCAAATCGTAACCATAAGGAATTACACTTTGCATATTGCTCTGAAATCCGAGTTTCGAAGGTACCAAAATTTTGGCCTGTGATTCATTATATTTCATATACGAAAGCGCTTCGTGCCAGGCAGTATTTGCTTTGTTGTAATCCTGAAAATTAAATGTAGTTGGATAAGGTGAATCAATTGTGTTCCAGCTAAAAACAGTGTCAGGATTTGTGGATAATGTATATTGTAAATAACGTACACTTACCTGATCATAAGATTCTAAAGTATCGGCATTGGCGCTTGTATCGCCCGGATTAGAAAGATGATAATACAAACCCGAAGAAGTCTTTACATAAACATTTGCAGGCCAGGAATCTTTACCTTTTGGAAATTCAGTAATTACCTGAATATTGTTTCGTTTAATATAATCTTCAATCAGTAATCGTTCGGCTTTCAGTTGTTCGGCATAAGTAGTTCTGTCATCGCACGAAGTGAGTAAAAGCACTGATATAAATACACTTATAATTTTTGGAAAGATTTTGTTCATTTTGTTTGTTTTGTAGTGCAAATATCTGATTATTATTGCAAAATTAAAAGTTAAGAATAATAAATTAAAAGCTTTAAGTAATAATTTAAAAAAAAATCATTTACCGAATACTTATTCTAATGTATTAATTACGGCATATACCGATGTAAAAGGCGGAATTTCAGGCAATTTACCCTTGCTTCCGTAAGCCAGATACCAGGGCAAAACCACTTGTATTTTACATCCTTTTGAAAATAGTTTAATCGCTTCTTCAATGCCGTTTATTGTTTCTTTACGTCCGATATGGATGGTTTGTTTTTCATCAATGAGCAAATTACCATCAAGATTGAAAATTTTCACATCTAAAGTGCATTTTTCATGCAACTTAAAACATTTTTTTTCATTCTTACAATCACTTAAATACCAAAAACCTGATTCAGATTTTGTAAAATCAGGATAATTCTTTGCAACATATTCCGTTAAAATGCTGTCCTCCTTTTCGATAAGTGAATTATTTATTTGAGTAAGTGCCTTCGAAACTGAATCAGTAGCATATATTTTATTTGATGGCAACTGAGGTTTAGTTCGCTTACACGAAAAAGATAAAATACCGGTTAAAAGTAATATTGTAAAATATTTCGGGTTCACTTCTTCTGTTTATTAAGTAAAATATAGCATCTCAGAAACATCGGAATATCCTCTTGCTTGAAATTCTAAATATCGAAAGCATTCGTGAGAATCCTGATTCTCGGGACAAATCTTCAAATTTTCAAATCTTCAAATCCTCAAATTAACTTACAGGAGTTTATCTGATATTAGCAATGCTGATAATATCGGAAAAAACACCGGCAGCAGTTACACTTGCACCTGCGCCGTAACCTTTAATCATCATCGGGAATTCATTGTAGCGTTCGGTTGTGATCAATATAATATTGTTACTTCCCTGTAAATCATAAAAAGGATGCAAATTATCAACTTCAACTAATCCCACTCTGCACTTTCCCATCTCCATAGTAGCTACAAAGCGCCAGCGTTTACCCTGAGCCGCAAGTTTTTTGCGACGTTCTTCAAACTCGTCATCAAGTTCGGGAATACATTTCCAGAATTCATCAATATGACCCGAAAAATATTTTTCAGGTATAAAAAGGTTTTTCTCCACATCTTCCTGCTCCACTCTGTAACCGGCTTCGCGAGCCAGAATTACAAGTTTTCGTACAACATCTTTTCCACTCAGGTCAATTCGGGGATCCGGTTCGGAATAACCAGCTTCTTTTGCCATCAAAATCGATTTGCTTAGCGGAGTATCGCTACTTATGGTATTGAAAATAAAATTCAGTGTTCCTGAAAGTACAGCCTGCATTTTCTGAATATGGTCGCCGCTGTTTATCAGGCTATTCATTGTGTTAATAATCGGCAAACCTGCACCTACGTTGGTCTCGAACAGGAATTTTACACCTTTACGGCGCGAAATTTCTTTCAGTTTTAAATATTTATCGTACTGTGATGATGCTGCAATTTTATTGGCAGTTACCACAGAAACGTTATTCTCGAGCAAGGATTGATACAAATCGGCAATTTCCTGATTGGCAGTACAATCCACAAATACGGAGTTGAAAATATTCATACCCACAACTTCACGTCCAATACTTTTAGAGGTAGCATCTTGTCCTTCATCGAAAAGCTGCTCGCGGTAATTTTCAAGATTGATACCTTCGCGATTGAAAAGCATTTTTTTGCTCGAAGCAATTCCTACAACTTTCAGTTTCAGACCATTTTGTGTCATAAGTTTGGGCTGCTGCTTTCTGATTTGTTCAAGCAAATTGCTTCCAACAGTGCCAATTCCCACTACAAAAAGGTTTATTACCTGATATTCCGAAAGGAAAAACGAGTCATGAATTACGTTCAGCGCTTTACGCAACGATTTACGGTCGGTAACAAAAGAAATATTGGTTTCTGATGCACCTTGCGCGCAAGCTATAACGTTGATACCGTTTTTTCCGAGAGTGCCGAACAGTTTTCCCGCAATACCGGGCGTACGTTTCATATTATCGCCAACAATTGCAACAGTTGCCAAATCGTCTTCGGAGAAAATATTGTCGATTTCGCCACGTGCAATTTCAGGTGCAAATTCCTGACGTAAAACCTGAACGGCAAGTTCGCTATCGGCATTGCGCACACCAATAGAAGTTGTGTTTTCCGACGAAGCCTGTGAAACAAGAAAAACGCTGATGCCATTTTTGGCCAAAACCCTGAAAATGCGGTAGTTTACGCCAATTACGCCAACCATACCCAAGCCCTGAATGGTTATAAGCGAAGTGTCGTTAATGGACGAAATTCCTTTAATCGCTTTTGCGGGTTCGCCTGATTTTTCCTGCGAAATGTAGGTTCCTGGCGCATCAGGATTAAAAGTATTTTTAATAACAACAGGAATATTCTTATGAAAAACGGGGAAAATCGTGGGTGGATAAATAACTTTAGCTCCAAAATTACACAATTCCATTGCTTCGCTAAAACTCAGCCTTTCAATTACATAAGTTGTGCTGATAATTCGAGGGTCAGCCGTCATAAATCCATCAACATCTGTCCAGATTTCAAGTATATTGGCATTCAACGAGGCGGCAAGTATCGCAGCTGTATAATCAGAACCACCACGACCAAGATTTGTTACAAAATTTGTTGTACTGTCGGTAGAAATAAAACCACCACAAACACTTACTTTTGGAATATTCTTAAACGTTTGTTTTATCAGTTCATTGGTTTTCGCAAAATCAACATTGTGTTTTTCGAACTGATTTACAGTTTTAATAAATGTTTTCGCATCGAAATGTACTGCCTCAGGTATTGAATTGGCAACTATAATCGATGAAACAGTTTCACCATAAGCAACTATCGTATCGGTTATTTTAAGAGATATATCTCTTATAAGGTAAATTCCACGGAGAATATTCGCTAAATCGTTGAAAGTTGATTTTACCGTTTCGGTTACAGCATCAATTTTACTTTCATCAACCACCGCATTAATCATTTCAATGTGACGCGCCAACATAAGACGATATTCATCGATATAACTGTCATCACCCTGCGAAGCAAGTTTTGATACTTTGTAAAGCTGATCGGTTATTCCCGAAAGCGCAGAAACAACTACAATTACCGGCTCATTTGCAGCTTCAACAATCTTTCTAACATTTATAATTCCATCGATAGTGCCGACTGAAGTGCCGCCAAATTTCAATACTTTCATTTCAGTAAACGAATAAAGTGAATATATTTAGCTGCAAAATTAACCATTTTGAGCGACATATTAGCGGCTCAAATCAATTTTGATGAAAGTGTTTTGAATTTTCGGAAAAATAACGTACTTTTGCACCGCATTTTCAAAATGCGCACTGGTCTCGTAGCTCAGCTGGATAGAGCAACAGCCTTCTAAGCTGTGGGTCGTGGGTTCGAATCCCGCCGGGATCACAAAAAATTTAAAACACTTTTACAGTAATTTGTGAAAGTGTTTTTTTTATGTAACTACTCAGCACTTTGGTAAGTGCTTCATTTAACATTTTTCTGAAAAATTAAGAGTATAAATTGTATTTTAAAAAATTGAACTACCAAATTTAAGCGTACAAATGTTAATCGCAGCTCCTATATTCCCCCTTTAGGCTTCGACGTGAGTCTTCAGCGTGAGCTCAGCCGAACGGGGTTAGGGGGCTGAATAGTAAATATTAAAGATTACTTGATTATCCACTATTCTGCATTTTATGGTCTTTGTTGATTGTAATTAAATGTATATTTTTACCTGAAAATATTATTTCCGAAATCTTTATAAAAATTTCTACATTCATGAAAAAGTTTTTTGCTTTAGTTATTGGTGTAACAATCACGCTAACAGCTTTTTGTCAATCAGCAAATATCACAAGTCCCGATGGCAAACTTTCCGTTTCAGTTTCCGTCGAACATGGTAAACCTGTTTATTCCGTAAATTACAACGGAGTGCCGATGCTCGAAACTTCGCCACTTGGTTTAATTACAACTGCCGGAAATTTTGCAAACGAAATGAAATTTATATCATCAGCTGAAACTAAGATTGACAAAACATATTCACAGGCAAAAATCAAGAAATCAAAGGTACATTATGTTGCAAATGAGAGGATTTATACATTCACAAATGCAAGAAACCAGAAACTCGATATTATTTTCAGAGTGAGCAATAACGATATAGCACTTCGGTATTACATTCATCGTGCAGGAAATCCTGCCAATTGTATTATTGAAAAAGAATTGACCGGCTTTAATTTTCCTGAAAAAGCCACTGCGTTTCTTACACCACAAGCCACGCCAATGATAGGCTGGGAAAGAACAAAGCCGAGTTACGAAGAAGATTATATTGTTGATGCACCGCTTGGAACGCCATCGCATTATGGAGTTGGTTTTACTTTTCCGTGCCTGTTTCGTATTGGTACCGATGGTTGGGTACTTGTGTCCGAAACCGGTGTTACAAGCGCTTTTTGCGGTTCAAAATTAAGCGAAGGTACTAAGGATGGACTTTATTCCATAGCCTATCCGGAGCCGGGTGAAAATAATGGAATCGGAAACAATTTACCTGCCATTTCGCTGCCGGGATATACGCCATGGCGCACTGTAACGGTGGGAAATACGCTGAAACCGATTGTGGAAACAACAGTGCATTTTGATGTGGTGGAGCCATTATATGAGCCATCGAAAGATTACCGTTTTGGCCGTTCCACATGGAGTTGGATTATGTGGCAGGATAACAGTATCAATTATAACGATCAGGTTCAATATATCGATCTTGCTGCCACCATGGGTTGGGAATATGTGCTGATTGATGGTTTATGGGATAAAAATCCAACCATCGGTTACAAGCGCATGCCAGAGCTTGTGAAATACGCGCAATCGAAAGGAATTGATGTGTTTATATGGTATAATTCCAACGGCTACTGGAATAATGCGCCACAGGGACCGAAAAACCGTATGCACAATGCCATTGTTCGTAAAAAAGAAATGAAATGGCTGCAAAGTATGGGTGTAAAAGGGTTGAAGGTCGATTTTTTTGGAGGCGACAAACAGGAAACCATGAAATTGTACGAAGATATTCTTTCTGATGCCAACGATTATGGATTGATGATTATTTTCCACGGATGTACTTTGCCGCGCGGTTGGGAACGCATGTACCCGAATTATGTAGGAAGCGAAGCTGTGTTGGCTTCTGAAAATCTCATTTTTAATCAGCGAAATAACGATATGGAAGCATTCAACGCATGTCTGCATCCGTTTATCCGGAATGCTGTGGGAAGCATGGAATTTGGTCCGGTGCTACTGAATAAACGCCATAACAGTACCAACGATGGTGGAAATACACGCCGCACTTCCGATGTTTTTCAGCTCGTAACTTCTGTTTTATTTCAGAATTCGGTGCAAATGTTTGCCTTAGCTCCCAATAACCTTACTGATGCACCTGCTTTTGCCATCGATTTTATGAAAAAAGTACCTACAACCTGGGACGAAACTGTTTTCATTGATGGCTATCCGGGAAAATATGTTATTCTTGCACGTCGCCATGCCGATAAATGGTTTTTGGTTGGCGCTAATGCTCAAAAAGAGGCGCTGAATCTGAAAATTGTATTTCCTGAATTTGCAGAAAAAACCGTAACCCGTTATTCCGACGATAAGAAATTTGTTTCGTTTAAGGATATATTGAAAGTGAAGAAAAACGGCGAAATACCAGTTGTGATTCAACCAAATGGAGGAATAATTCTGACAGTAAACTAAATTATTTCACGCAAATCACGCCAGGTTCGCCAAGTTTTTTTTCTTATTTCTTTTTTTTAGCGCTCTTAGCGTACTTTGCGGTACAAAATATTTAACGCAAAGCTCGCCAGGTTCGCCAGGGTGTTTTTTATTTCTTTTTCATTGCGTTCCTTCTGCTCTTCAATTGAAACAAAATATTTAACAACAAGCCTTCCAAGGTTACCCTTCTACAACGCAATTTATCTTATTGGAACTTATTTAAGAATTTTTATTTTTACTAAAATGCTATGCAACAAGATATTATACGTGCGATGGCATATGTTAATTGAGTTTAATATGCTAAATTACAGAATTTTCATTCAAGTAAAACTTTTATTTCAGACCATTTTCTTGTCAACATCACTTCATGTTTTTTTGCATTGTTTTAATTATCAATAGATTTTTTTATTTTTGTTGTGAATTATTCATTGAAATAATTCTTATTATTCGCAAACATATACTTAATTGAAAATCAATATCATATAAACAGATTATACTGTATGAGATTAATATTTTGACATTGAACTTAATTATTTTTGTATTACTATATATTCATTGTTACAATGGATAGTTAAAAAATTGATTATATTACAGTATATCAACCCAATAATTGAAAAAAAACGATTTATCGTTTTCCTCTGCGCCTTATTCATTTCACGCAAATGGAACATCCCGAGTAGGGGGAGAAGCCGAGACGATAAGTTGATATAAACTTCTGCATTACAGCATATTAATTTAAGACGAAATGAAAAAAAACTTCGATTTATATTCGCGACTTTGCGTGAAAAAACATATTTTATTACAAAGTGTTTTTATTAAAAATTAGCAACCAAACTCAAGTGCGGATTCAGCACTTTAAACACTGAAAACAACTAAATGAGTAAAATTTACAACTCCTTATTATTTTTATTACTGATTCTATCAGGTAATGTTAATTCTCAATGGGTACAGATGAGCAGTCCTTCGGGTGGACAAATCAGTAGTATTATTGAAAGTGGAAGCAATATATTTATTGGTACAAACGGAGGCGGTGTATTTATGTCATCCAACAATGGATCAGGTTGGTCAAAAGTAAATTCAGGTCTTACAAACTTAAATATTTCCTGCTTTGTAGTTAAAGGTTCAATGCTTTTTGCAGGGACAAAAGGTGGAGGTGTTTTTGTAACAACAAACAATGGGAATAGCTGGACAAATGTTTCGAACGGTTTGACAGACAAATTTGTAACTGCTCTTACAATAAAAGGTTCTGAAATAATTGCTGGCACCGGAGGCGGAGGATTATTTTTCTCGGACAATAATGGCACTGAATGGACAGAGAAAAATACAGGATTACCGGGAACTGTTATTACAGCAGTTGTTGCCATGGACTCGCAAATTTTTGCGGCTGTTGAAGGTGAAGGTATATTTATTACAGTAAACGATGGGGCTAACTGGAGTTCAGTAAGCAGTGGTTTAAGTAATAAAAGTATTGAGTCTTTACTTGTTATCGGAACCGGTATTTTTGCCGGCACAAATGGTGGAGGAGTTTTCAGGACAACTGATAATGGTTCAAATTGGGTTAGTGTAAACACAGGTTTAACCAATACAAATGTACAAACACTTACAGCAAACGGATCGGATATATTTGCAGGTACTTCTGATGCAGGTGGTATATTTTTTACTAACAATAATGGTAACAGTTGGAAATCTGTAAATAACGGGCTTGTCAATCGTGATATCCTTTCTTTAAGTTTCGTTGGGAGCAATTTATTTGCCGGAACAAATGGAGGTGTATATATTTCAACTGACAACGGAAATATATGGAATGCATCAAATAACGGAATTAGTGCAACACATGTTAATTCATTGACTTCGAATAATGAAATTTTATTTGCAGGAACATCCGGAAACGGAGTGTTTTTATCGTCAGACGATGGTGTAAATTGGAATGCTGTAAATTCGGGAATTGAGAATTCTTATATAAAAACAGTTAATGTTATAAATTCAGATGTATATGTTGGCACTAACTGGGGTTCGTATAAAACTAATAACAATGGAGCCAACTGGTTGGAATTATATAAAGATTTTTCAATTTTTAATAAGTTTAGTATTAATTCAATAGTAGTTTCAGGTTCCAATATTTTTGCAGGCACAGCAAGTAATGGAATTTTTATGTCATCAGATAACGGGGCAAACTGGACAGCAAAGAATAATGGTTTAACAAAAACCAATATTACTTGTTTAAACAACAGTAATTTGGGACTGCTCGCAGGCACTTCGGGTGGAGGTATATTTTTATCTACAAATAGCGGAGCAAATTGGGTAGAATTTAATTCAGGTTTAACATATAAAATTATCTCCTCAATTGCGGTAAACGGAGATTCTATTTATGCAGGCAGCGATGCCGGAGTTTTTCAGTATAACCCAAAAACAATTTCATGGACACCGAAAAACACAGGTTTATATAAAGCTGTTACAACATTGATTTTCAATAATTCACTATTGCTTGCTGGTACAAAACGGGGAGTTTATTTATCAAAAAATTATGGCACTAACTGGACAGAAATGAGCGATGGACTTATCAACAAACAAATACTCTCTTTACAGAATTTTGGCAGCAATATTTTTGCTGGTACAGAAGGAGCAGGTATCTGGAAAATTTCTGTAAATCAACTTACTGATGTTCCGAATTATGAAAGTGTTTCAAAAATAAAACTGTTCCCAAATCCGGCAAAAAATATCGTTCAGATTGAATTTGGCAGTTTAATAAATAATAATTCAGAATTAACCATCTATGACATTCGTAGCAACTTAGTTAAATTAATCAATATTGATACAAACTTTGGAGAAAAAGTACAATTTAATGTTGATGAGTTGAGTGATGGAATCTATATCATTGAATTAAAATCTGCTAATAACATTACTTTTGATAAGTTAATTATTCAAAGGTAATCATCAGAAATTCTAAACTTTGCTCTATTCCCTAAAAAGACCTAACAGGTTTCAAAAACCTGTTAGGTTTTATAATCAGCATATTATGCTAAATTCGGAAAAAAAATTAATCTCTGAAAAATTCTATCACAATTTAATCTTCCATTTGTTTCACGGCTTCCACAAGTCTTACAAACTCACGGCGATAACCATTATTATCAACTCCTAAACCTGTACGCGCAAGTTCAGCCACTTTGCTGTATGTTGCATTTCCTTTGAAATCCGATTTTCGGAGCAATTGCCCGAACATAGCCACAGCCATAGCAAAATTCATATCTTCGGTTGGTTTACGGTCGAAGGCGCTTAAAAGCAGCGGAACTTCCATTTTTACACTTTTGTCCGAATCGGGTTGTTTGTAGCGGAGTTTTACATTCAGCATTTCGTTGTTAAATTCATCTTTGTACGGAGTAACTTTTGTGTTTTTCTCTTTCTGATATTTAAGATTATCAACACCGCCAAAAGTGTTTTCCACACCCATCGGAATTATTTCGTAAAGCGCGGTAACCGTATGTCCTGCCCCCAATTCACCTGCATCTTTTGTATCGTCGTTAAAATCTTCCTTGTTAAGCAATCTGCTTTCGTATCCGATTAAGCGATATGCATTTACGTAAGCCGGATTAAATTCCACCTGCAATTTCACATCCTTTGCCACCGTAAACATGGTTCCGCCAAATTCATTCACAAGCACTTTATTTGCTTCCTGAATATTATCAATATAATCATGATTACCGTTCCCTTTTTGTGCTAAAGTCTGGAGTTTGGCATCTTTATAATTTCCCATACCGTAACCCAAAACCGTGAGATAAACACCTGATGAACGTTTTTCCTCAATCAAGCTTTCCAACTGATCGTTCGAACTTACACCTACGTTAAAATCGCCATCGGTACAAAGAATAATACGGTTGTTACCACCTTTCATAAAGTTTTTCTCAGCAATGCGGTAAGCAAGCTGAATGCCCGCGCCACCAGCAGTTGAACCGCCTGCAGTAAGATTTTGCAAAGCTTCGAATATCTTTTGTTTATCGCTGCCCGAAGTTGAAGGAAGCGCCTCGCCGGCAGCTCCGGCATACACTACAATTGCCACACGGTCTTTTTCGCGCAAATTATTAACCAACAATTTCAGCGATGATTTTACCAATTCAAGACGGGTAGCGCCGTGCATTGATCCGGAAACATCAATCAGAAATACAAAATTTGATGCCGGAAGATTATCGGAAGGAATTTCACGGGCTTTTACACCAATGCGTACAATTTTATGTTTCGTATTCCACGGACAAACCGTTCCTTCGGTAGTAATTTTTACCGGATGTTCACCCGTGGGTTTTTCGTAATTGTAACTGAAATAATTCAGCATTTCTTCAATTCGAACAGCATCTTTATCGGGCATTTTTCCCTGATTAATTATCCGGCGGATATTCCCGTACGATGCAGCATCCACATCCAACGAAAAAGTGGACAATGGTTCTGAACCAACAGAAATAAACCGGTTTTCCTTGTGTTTCCCATATTCTTCGTTGCTCATTCCATCGTAGCTGTTATCTACAACATTTATTGTTTGCACACCATATACTTTATTTTTACCATTATAACCTCGAATTACAGCTCCGGTAACATTTTGTTTAATTGATACGCTACTGCCACAAACAACAACTTCATTAAGTGATTTTAAATCAGTAACCATTTTTAGATTGATATTCGCTTTGGTAACTTTCACTTCACTTTTTTCATAACCAACATATTTGAAAATTAATATTTTACCTTTTTCGATATTAATTGAATACCTTCCATTCACATCAGTAAATGTACCATTTTTACTTCCTTTTTCAATCACTGTTACGCCGTTTATGGGTGAATCAGTTTCGTCGGTAACAATTCCTGAAACTTTTATTACCTGCGAATAAACGTTTAAACTAAAAAAAATTGCCAGACTCAAGGTCAGCCAGAATTGATTGGTTTTCATTTTGTATAAATTCTAAATTGATGAATAATTACTTAACTTTACTCATTAGATTCATTTTATTTGGAAATTCCATAAAACATTCTGAAAAAAAATCTACTTTTGTGGAAATAAATTACTGAAATTTCGATAACTACTTGAAAAATAGCCATAAAATACAGGACTTAAGCAACGAAGAATTATTAAATTCTTTTATCGCATCGAACGATATGGCTTTTTTCGGAGAGTTGTATAAGAGGTATATTCCGAAAATTTACGGACTCTGTTTAAAATATCTTGGCAATACGGAAGCTGCGCGCGATGCCGTTTTGGATATTTATCAACTTGTAAGTGAGAAAATCAGAAATTACGAAATTGACAACCTGAATGCATGGCTTTACAGTGTGGCAAAAAACCATTGTTTGCAGGTAATCCGTAAGGAAAAACGAACAATATTTGTTAATATTGATGATACGAGTGTGGAAACTGAAAGTTTTTTTACTCATACTGATGAAGCCCGAACTCCTGAAGAAATAGCAGCGTTGGAATATTGCATGAATACATTATCGGTTGAGCAAAAAGCGAGTGTAAAACTGTTTTATTTCGAAGAAAAATCGTACGCTGATATTGTTGAAATTACAGGTTACGCGCTCAGCAAAGTAAAAAGTTATATTCAAAACGGTAAACGAAATCTTAAAACCTGCATTTTAAATATTCTAAATACAGATAGTTAGTTATATCATAATTCAAGATATTTCTCAAGCTCCATCTCATTTGGAGAGGGCTGGGGTAAGGTTATATGAACATTAAAGATTACATACATGGCAAAAGGCATGGCCGCGAAGCAAACCAATTAGAACGCGATGCCATGAACGATCCTTTTTTGCAGGACGCCATCGATGGTTTCGATAGCGTTCAGGGTAATCATTTGCCGATAATTGAAGAGTTAGAACGTAAAATTGAGAAAAAATCGAAGAAAAAAGTTCTGTTAATTCGATATGCAACTATTGGTATTGCTGCTTCTGTGGCTTTACTCATTGGAATTAATCTGATTTTTTATCAAAATAAACCTAATGTGATAGAAATTGCTAAAGTTAATGAAGTGCTTTCAGAAATAGCACTTTTGGACACAGTAGAGCAAAAAGATATTGCACAAAATCAAACCTCAAACTTAGAAATTAAGAACGGGGTAAAATCAACTCAAACTCCTTCTTTTACCAAAAAACCCAAAGCAGAACAAATTTATGTAATTGAAAATGTATTGACTTTAAATGATACGGATGCTGATTATATTTCAGATACAGATGAAATTAACGAAGTTGTGAGTGTAAATAAAACAAATTTTGTTGCCGATGCATTTGAAACTGCAAAAAATGATACAACAGCAAGCGATAAATCTGTCAATATAAAAATAAAAGGCATTTCGAGCTTAGCTTCTAACAATCTGATTACAGGAAAAGTAATTGATCAGGATGGAAATCCTATAATTGGCGCATCAGTTTATTATGATAAAAGCAAAAACGGAACCGTTACGGATTTAGATGGACAGTTTACGCTTCCGAAAATTGAGAATCAGAAATTAATGGCAAAATATATTGGTTATCAACCCAAAATTATCGATATAAAAGAAGATTCAAATATTATACAATTACAACCTGATAATTTGGCGTTAAACGAAGTAGTGGTTGTAGGTTACGGATCCAAATCAAAAAAAGCAACAACAGGTGCAGTTTCAACAATTGAGAACAGAACAACATCGCGTGTTGGCGGGGTACAGATAAAAAACACAAGTCAGAATGTAAAATTTGAACAAGAAGAGTTCAGACAATTTATCTTTAAAAATATAAAGGAAAACATTTGTGAAGGAAATGTTTTTACACTAACTGCCAGTTTTAAAATAGATAAAACAGGTAAACCAACCGATGTTAAAATTATCAGCGCTAGCTGCACTGAATTTGAACAGGAATTTCTTCGCATAATTGAAATTAGTCCCACATGGACAACTATCAACGAAAAAATTATGTTTACCATTACCAAACCTTAATGTAAAGTCTTTTAGTTATCTTTGCAGGGAAATTAAAAAAAGTTATGCATACCGAATTACAACTGATTCTGACGCCCGAACAGGCAGAAAAACAAAAACTTCTGCATTTTCAGGTTGCTCAGAAACTACAAATTAAGAAAGAACAAATATCACGCGTACGTACAATTAAAAAATCGATTGATGCGCGAACATTTCAGCCTAAAATAAATATTACAGTTGAAGTTTATTGGGATGAAGTACCTCCAGCTGATACTTTTACTGATTTTAGTTATCAAAATGTAAGTGATAAAAAAAGTGTGCTTGTAATTGGAGCCGGACCTGCAGGTTTATTTGCCGCGCTTAAATTAATTGAATCGGGTTTACGCCCCATTGTAATTGAGCGTGGAAAACAGGCTGAAAAACGCAAGCTCGATATCGCGCATTTGAATCGCAACAAAGGAATTGATGTAGATTCAAATTATTGCTTTGGAGAAGGTGGTGCGGGAACTTTCTCGGATGGTAAACTTTATACGCGCTCCAAAAAGAAAGGTAACGCGCAGCGGATTCTCGAAATATTTAAATATCACGGCGCTACTGAAGAAATTTTGTATGAAGCGCATCCACATATCGGCTCTGATAAACTTCCTTTTGTGGTGGAAAACATAAGCAAAACAATTGTGGATTGCGGTGGCGAAATTCATTATGAAACTAAACTTACCGAGCTTATAATCGATGACAATACAGTAAAAGGATGTGTAACTTCTGATGGTCGGACATTTACTGCGGAAGCTACAATACTTGCTACAGGACATTCGGCGCACGATATTTATGAAATGCTCGACTCTCAGGGGATTACGCTTGAAATGAAAGGATTTGCTATGGGCGTTCGGGTGGAACATCCACAAAAACTGATTGACAGCATTCAGTACCACTCAGCTGAAAGAGATGAATATTTGCCGGCTGCGAGTTACAGTTTGGTAGAACAGGTTGATGGACGCGGAGTTTACTCTTTTTGTATGTGCCCAGGCGGACGAATTGTTCCCGCCGGAACAGGTAAAGAAGAAATTGTGGTAAACGGTATGTCAGCTTCAAAAAGAAACTCACCCTTTGCAAATTCCGGTATTGTAGTCGAAATTCAGCCTACGGATATTCCAGAAGAATTTCATAAATTCGGGAATCTTGCTGGTTTGCGCTTTCAGCAACACTTTGAACATTTGGCATTTGTAAACAATGGTGGTTTAGGACAAACTGCTCCGGCTCAGCGCCTACTCGATTTTGTTAAAGGAAAGGTTTCAGCCGATTTGCCCGAATGTTCGTATATGCCGGGTATTATTTCATCTCCATTGCATTTCTGGTTGCCAAAATTTATTTCCGACCGTTTGCGCGAAGGTTTCAAAAAATTCGATCGTAAAATGCATGGTTATCTCACAAACGAAGCTGTTATTGTTGGCGTGGAATCACGTTCATCTTCGGCAGTGCGCATTCCCCGCAATGCAGAATCAGGACAACATCCCCAAATTTCGGGACTTTTTCCCGCCGGCGAAGGCTCAGGATATTCGGGTGGAATAACTTCATCGGCAATTGATGGCGAAAATGCTGCGATTGCGGTAGCGAAATACACCTCACCCCTGCCCTCTCCAGAAGATAGGGAGAATACGTAAATCAATTCATTTTCTTTACAAGAAATATTTTCAATAATGAATAAAAAAAGGAATTCCAAACCTGTAGTACAACCGAAAGAAACACGACTAAAAGTTACAGAACAAGCTGAATTGATGGTTTTTCTGTTGGCAAAAATGGGAGGAATGAGTCGCTCTTCGATAAAATCTTTACTTTCGCATAGGCAGGTTTCTGTGAATAATAAAATTATCACTCAGTTTAATGCTATGCTTAACACAGGCGATGAAGTAAGTATTACATCGGCAAGAGGTAATACAGAATTAACACATCCCAAACTCCGCATAATACACGAAGATGACAGCCTGATAGTTGTACTGAAAAAAGAGGGTTTACTTACAGTGAGTACAGGAAAAGAGGATGAAACTACAGCTTTTTCTATCCTGAAAAATCATGTAAAAAAAGCATCAAACCAAAATAGAATTTATGTAGTTCACCGGATTGATAGAGAAACTTCCGGAGTAATAATTTTTGCGAAAAACCGTGAAACACAACTTGCATTGCAGGAAAACTGGCATCGAATTGTTACCCGTAGAATATATGTAGCAATAGTTGAAGGCAAAGTTGAAAAAGAAAGGGACACGATTGAAAGTTGGCTTACTGAAAATGAAAAATCGCTTAAAATTCATTCGAGTATGGTTAATAATGGTGGTCAGCAGGCTATTACACATTATAAATTGCTGAAGCAGAACGAACAATTTTCTTTACTTGAGTTACAACTTGAAACCGGAAGAAAAAACCAGATACGTGTTCATTTGCAAGGAATTGGCCACCCTATAGCAGGCGATAAAAAATACGGTTCAAGAATGAATCCGTTGGGAAGAATGGCACTTCATGCCCGATTAATTGAATTTGTACATCCCATTTCAAGTAAGAAAGTTTGTTTCGAAACGCCAATTCCTTCTGAATTTTTAAAAATAGTGAGGCAAAATAAGCAATAACATTTGTTTTAAAAATAAAAAAAGTCCGGTTTACTTATTAAAACCGGACTTTATTATTTTTTACTTTGATTCACTCTTACATCGCATTTAGCTCTTTTTCGATAGCTTCAAACTCTTTATCTTTTTTCAAACGATAATAAAGTGTTTTCAAAGTCTGTTTGTATTCTCTTACATCGGGTTTAAGCTCAGCTGCCTTCTTGAAAAATGGTATCGATTTTTCGAATTCAGCATCGGCTTCCTTTTTTGCTGCATTATACTTTTTATTGTCTTTAATGTCATTGGCAATATCAGACATTTTTACCGCATTATTGTAAATCAAACGTCCTTTTCCTGCCCAAGCATCAGCTAATTTTGGGTCAACTTCAATTGCCTTTTCGAACGATGCCATTGCTGCCTCAAGATTACCCATGCTTTCGTCAAGATTTCCTTTTATGTATTGATATTCGGCACGGTTTGGTTCACGTTCGATAGCATTATTCAAATAAACGATGGCTTCTTTCGACTGATTTGTATAAATGTAGTAGTTAATCAGATTTTCAAGGAAATAAGCTTCTTTCGGAAATTTTTTAAATCCTTCTTTCAAAGCACGTACAAAGTTTACCGTATCTTTACGTTTTAAATACTCATCGTAAAGCAACTGATGTACAACAAGTTCTTCATAACCGTCATCTTTTAAATCTTCCAGGTAAACAATAGCTTTGTCGTGCATACCACCATTAATTGCAGCAATACTTGTGAAATATTTAATCATGTAGTAAGTTGAATCAGGTTTGATTTCATTGTTCATCATCGGTAAACCTGGAATTCCGAGATAAGTTTCGAAAACTTTTATTGTTTCGTCATATTTTTTCTTTTCGAACAATGATGCACCATACGCCACAAGATTAGCTTGTGAAGTGTAGTATTCCTTAATCTTAGTTTTGATATCTTTCTGAAATTTTGGTTTGATTTTACCTTTAGCATCAGGTAATCCATCAAGTTCATAAGCTTTCAGAAAATAATTGTATGATTCCATGATGGCTTTTCCTTTTACATCAACATCAAACTTCTGACCGAGCATTTGTTTTTTTAGTTCGGCTTCATTTTCCTGATAACCAATCAAACCTGCAGTATGCCATGTTAATGCCAAATCTTTTGTAGTCGCATCTTGCAGTGCGGGAGTAATTAGCTGACGAGCTGCTGCAAAATCAGGGACTTCCATCAAGGCTTTGTTTTTAGCCTGTGAAACATTTTTTTTCTGTGAAAATGAACTTGTTACGCTCATTGCCAGAATAAGGA
>CAYONE010000088.1:0-19402 GCA_964405245.1 uncultured Paludibacter sp. | reverse complement strand
TGATAAAGTTAAACACTTGCGACTTGTCGGATGTAGCTTTATTAACTGAGCAAAAGATCGTGCCCGTTGGGTTGAATTCGTCTGACGTATGCGAAGTTTACCCCGTACTTTCGGTTATAACTCCCCGCTCCCGCGCGATTGCATCGCGTGGGAAGTAGAAAAAGAAAAAATTATGGTTGAATGGATTGGTTTGCCACACGATGCAATCGTGCGGTATCGAGACGATTCAGCATTTGAATCCATGCTGCCGCGCGATTGTATCCCATGCTGCCGCGCGATTGTATCGCGTGGCAAGTCAGTTAGCAAGCAAATAATAATCAAAAGAAAAAACTAATACAATGAGTAGAAATTATAAATTTCATAATCCAGTAGGTGTCTATTTTGTAAGTTTTGCTGTTGTAGAATGGATAGATGTGTTTACGCGGAATGAATATAAAGACATACTACTTGATAGTTTGCGATATTGCCAGCATGAAAAAGGGATGGAAATATATGCATGGTGTGTAATGTCCAATCATGTTCATTTGATATTTAGTAGTGTTAAGGATGAAAAGCCTGAATTGATATTAGGAAGTTTTAAGCGTTTTACCAGCAAAGCCATAGTGGCTGCAATAAAAGAAAATCTACAAGAGAGCAGAAAGGAATGGCTTCTAAAGCAATTTGAAGAAGCAGGAGCTAAATCGTCCAATGTAAAACAGTATCAATTATGGAGGCACGACAATAAGCCAATAGAACTTTGGAGTAATAACGTTATTGACGAAAAGTTAAATTACATTCATAATAATCCTGTAGAAGAAGGTATAGTGTCTAAAGCGGAACAATATGTTTATAGTAGTGCTATTGATTATGCGGGAGAAAAAGGTCTATTGGATATTGTGTTGATTTGAAGTTTGTTGCCACGCGATACAATCGCGCGGCAGCGGGGGCGCGATTGTATCGCGTGGGAAGTAGAAAAAGAAAAAATTCTGGTTGAACGGATTGGTATGCCACACGATGCAATCGTGCGGCAGCGGTGCAATCGTGCGGCAGCGGGTTTTAAGAATATAACCGAAAGGACAAAGCATTTGAACCGGTCTGTTTGTTTTTATAATTTCTCGCCATAAGCCAAATCGCCGGCATCGCCAAGCCCTGGTACAATGTACGAATGTTCGTTAAGTTCAGGATCAATAGCCGCAACCCAAAGCGTAGTTCCACTGCCTGCATAGTTTTTTTTCAGATACTTCACTGCCTGTTTACTTGCTATAACTGTGGCAATATGCAGATTTGCGGGTTTTCCTTTCGTTAGTAATGCAACGTGCGCCAACTCCATCGAGCTGCCTGTTGCAAGCATTGGATCGGTAATAATTAGTGTTTTTCCTGTTAAATCGGGCGAAGCGATATACTCAATATGAATATCGAATTTTACCTCGTTTTTATATTTTCGATAGGCTGAAACAAAAGCATTTTCCGCACGGTCGAAATAACTCAGAAAGCCCTGATGAAAAGGTAAACCTGCCCGCATAATGGTTGAAATAACAATTTTCTCATCTATAACATTTACGGGTGCAATACCAAGCGGTGTTTTTACATCTTCGGTAGTAAAATGCATGGTTTTACTTATTTCATACGCCATTATTTCTCCAATACGTTCCATATTTCTTCGGAATCGCAGCGGATCGCCCTGAATTTCCACCGATCGTATTTCCTTCAGGTAATGATTCAGAATGGAATTATTTTCTGATAAGTTGATTATTTTCATTTGTTTAAATTTGTTTATCTGCCCCCTAACCCCCTAGAGGGGGAATATGTCTGGTGCATTGAGTCTTTGTTAAATTTATAATCATTCCTATGTGTGATATAAATTAATATTTTGGTCATAGGTATTTCATGATATTTTGTTTCGTGTATTGTGTTCCGTGTTTGGGTAGAGACAAAGCTTGACTTGTTTCTACTTAAGTTTAAAATTCCGTGTTTTTTATGTAAAAAAAAATCGTAAATGGTAAATCATTATCAATTTAGGGGTTTTTCCTGTCCTTCTCCCTAATTTCGGTTCTTCTTATTTTTCCGCTGATGGTTTTCGGAAGCGCATCCACAAATTCGATAATGCGCGGATATTTATAAGGAGCAGTTACAGCTTTTACATGTTCCTGAATTTCCTTTACCAAAACATCGCCGGCTTTTTCTTTATAATCTTTTGCAAGAATAATGGTTGCTTTTACCACTTGCCCGCGAATTTCATCAGGAACACCGGTTACGGCACATTCAACTACGGCGGGATGCGTCATAAGAGCGCTTTCCACTTCGAAAGGACCAATGCGATAGCCGGAACTTTTTATTACATCGTCGGCACGACCAACAAACCAGAAATAGCCATCTTCATCGCGCCAGGCAACATCGCCGGTGTAATAAATATTATCGTGCCAGGCTTCGTTGGTAAGTGTTTCATTACGATAATAACCTTTAAATAAACCCGATGGATAATTTCTGTTGGTTCTGATTACAATTTGTCCCTGTTCACCAGCTTCAGCGCTGCGTCCATCGGGCGTAAGCAAATCAATATCATAATGCGGATTTGGCAATCCCATTGAGCCGGGTTTCGGATTTGTCCATGGCGAAGTAAAAATGGTAAGCGTAGTTTCGCTTTGTCCGTAACCTTCTTTTAACTGTACGCCGGTAAGTTTCAAAAACTGCTCGTAAACCGCAGGATTTAGTGCTTCGCCGGCAATGGTACAATATTCAAGCGATGATAAATCGTAACTTTCTATATTTTCCCGAATCAGAAAACGGAAAATAGTAGGTGGCGCGCAAAGTGAAGTTATCCGGTATTTCTGAATCATGGCAAGCATATCAACGGGCGTAAATTTATCATGATCGTAAACGAATACACATGCTCCCACAATCCATTGTCCGTAAAGTTTTCCCCAAACTGCTTTCAACCAACCAGTGTCAGCAATTGTAAGATGAAGGCTGTTTTCATGCAGATTATGCCAGTATTTAGCAGTAACAATATGTGCCAATGGATATACGCAATCGAGCATTACCATTTTCGGATTTCCTGTGGTACCGGAAGTGAAACTGATAATCAGCGGATCATCATTTTTGTTCGCGTTTTTAACGGGAGTAAAAGGTTTCGCATTTTCAATTCCCTCATGGAAATCGAGCCAGCCTTCAGGAATTATCGGACCAACAGAGATTAGAAGTTGAACGGAAGGTGAATCGGGAGCTGAATTGCTTATATGCGAAATGATAGGTTCTTCGCCCACTGCTACAATAGCTTTTATATTGGCAGCATTGTTACGGTAAATTAAATCTTTGGTGGTAAGCAAATGAGTGGCAGGCACAATTACAGCGCCTAATTTATGCAAAGCGATAATTGTAAACCAAAACTCGTAACGCCGTTTGAGAATTGCCATCACAATATCGCCTTTGCCAATACCCAAACTTTGAAAATAGGAAGCAGTGTAATCAGAGTATTTTTTAATTTCACCAAAAGTAAATTCACGACAATCTCCTTTATCATTTGTCCAAAGCAACGCTTTTTTTTCGGGCTCACGAGCCGCCCATTCATCAACAATATCGTAACCGAAATTAAAATTATCAGGAATATTTAACTTGTAATTTGCTGTGAAATCATCAAAATCACTAAATTCTGTCCGTTGAAGATATTTCGAAAGCATGTTTAAATATATATTTTATTAGATAATTATTGCAAGAAACTTCACTTCTTTTCCATTCAAAGCTTTCATTCCGTGAGGTTTGGTAGCATCAAAATAAATACTGTCGCCTTCGAACAACACCAATTCATGTCCGGCAATTTTTAACTGCATCGTGCCTTCGAGCACCAAGTTAAATTCCTGCCCCGGATGTGAATTCAAATGAATCGGTTTATTATTTGGCTCAACCGTAACTTCGAAAGGTTCTGCTTTGGCAAGTCGGAAACCTGAAGCCAAAGCGCGGTATTTATATGCTTTTGTTCTTTCAACTGATGCTCCTGTACCTTTACGGGTTACATAAAAAATTCCGGTATGTGGATCTTCGCCGGTTATCAATGCTGTAGTTTCCACACCAAAAGTTTGAGCTACCATGTAAATAAAGCTCATGGGAATATCACTTGCTCCGGATTCGTAACGGGCATAATCGGCTTCAGGAAAATTGCATTTTTCAGCAGCTTCAGCAATTGATATATTTAATGCATCGCGCAATCCCCGCAAGCGTTCAGCAATTTGTTTTATTTGTGCGTTCATGATTTTTTTATTTCAAATTCGAAGCCTTCAATCCCTTTATTACGGCATTTGTAAAACCGTTTGCTTCCATTTCGTTCAATCCTTTTATGGTAATTCCGCCGGGTGTGGTTACTTTATCAATTTCAACTTCAGGATGCGATTCGTTGGCTTCGAGCAATTCGATAGCGCCACGTAGAGTCTGCAAAACCACTTCTTTGGCAACATTGGGATAAATTCCCATTTCCACTCCGCCTTCCATGGCAGCACGTATGTAACGAAACGCGTAAGCAATTCCGCAGGAAGAAAGCGACATAAAAGCGTTGAGTTGCGATTCCGGCACAAGAAAAACTTTTCCAAGTTCGGCGAATAACGATTGAATTAAACCTTCCTGTTCAGTATTGGCATTGTACGATGCAATAATGGAAACGCTCTGTAAAACATCGATGGCTGTATTCGGAATAATTCTGAAAAGCGTAGCATCTGTATTGAAATACTCTGCCAATTGTTCGAAGTTTATGCCGGCAGCTATCGAAACAATGATTTGCTTTTTATAATCAATTTTTCGTTCAATTTCCTGAGCCACAGACTTAATTAACCAGGGTTTAACCGCAAGTATAATAATTTCAGCATTCTCAATTATTTCGGTGTTTGAAGTGCTAATGGAAATTTCCGGAGCAAAACTCTTTAATTCGTTCAGATTTTTTTGAGAAATATCACTCACAAAAATACTGTTGTTTTCAACCAAAGTACCTCTTGAAAGCCCACGGGCAATTGCTCCGCCCATGTTTCCGGCGCCAATAATGGCTATTTTCAAACTTTTTGTTTCCATTTTCCGATTGATTTATGTGGGTTTGGAATTGTTATTGCAAAGATAAACAAGAAAAATACAAATCAGTTAAATTACAAAGGTTTTTGGCTGCTCAAATCTATTACTATTAAATCAATTTGAAGATTTGAAAAATTTGAAAATTCTATTCAGCAAAAAAATATTTAAAACGAAATATCAAATTTTTCAATTGTAAACAATATATAGCACTACAAACTTATGCGTAAATTTCCCAAAATTCCCCATCGTGTAGTTCCCGGACGAGCATTATCGGAAAGTCGCCAAACCGACTGCAAATTTAACACTCTGAAAATATTTGCTACGCCTACACCTATTTCTATATAAGGATTACTTACCGGATAAACAAAATCGGGATAATCTAGAATATTTTTATGCTCATCTCTCAGTCCGCCATACAGAATTTTAAACGAGAACATTTCACGCAAATTCAAATGTTTAATAACCGGAATCTGATTGAAAAGCAAACCATCGGTTATCAAATCATTATGCATTAACAGGTATTTATCAGCAGCATATTCCATGCTATACAGAAGGCTGAATTTATCGTAACTGTAACCATACGACTCGCTTCCGGCAGGAATATCGAGCAAAGGATAAGGAACACTGCCAAGTGTAAAACCTCCCTGAAGTATGTAAATCCATTTCCCGAAGCCAAGATTGACATCCTGTTTTACGGTTGCCTGAAATTTGGCATAATTGCCTGAAATATTCCCCACTTCATATTGCCCTGCCTGTAACATTGCATAAAAAAGTGGACGATAATTACGTATATGGATACGCTGAAAGTGATCTTCGTAGGTACGCTCGCCAAAAGAAAGTCTGCCCGCAAGCACTAACGAACGATATTTTACTGAAGAAATATTTGTATTTCCCAAAGTCATTGGCAACCAACCCGAAGGTAACAATTCAATTTGTCTGAAAACTAATTTTGTTTCCAAATCGGAGTTTATATCGGTACTCAGCATGGTTTGAAACTCTTTTCTACGATTCAAACGTGTTCCTGTCCGAAGCCCTATAATAGTATTTGCAATGTCGGCATCGCCTGTTACGAGCGGATTTTCGCGCAACATAAAGTTATTATAATTATAATCGATACGGCGATATTCATTTGTATAACCAATCCTGAAAACTGTATTCAGTTTTCGGTTCAGTTTTACCTGCGCATAGCATGAATATGCAGGCTGTCGGTTTCCAAAACCATAACCAATATGTCCGCCCAAACCGAAATCTTTCCACATTTTTTCGTTAGTTCGCAGCGGTAAATTCATTTTAAATCCTTCCACATCGGTAACGCGCATAATTTCCTGAATCTTTCCAATTTCAATTTTTCCTACAGGAATATAACCGGTTATTGCAATATCGGCAATCCATTTTGCAGTACGCATCAGTCGCGTATCGTTCAACATTGCCAGACGCTGGTCAATTTCAGTTTTTTCGTATTCGGTTCCCGCAAAGTTTTCATCGCGCGGAGGCAAATTTCCGGTAACTGAACTTATTGTTTTTTTGCTGATGAAAAGTTCCGGTTTTTGATTTAAACTGTCAGCCATCACTTCGTAGTGCATATTCAGTGTTATTTTTTCTTCGGAAGGAATCCAAAGATTATTGTCGCTTTTTTCGAAACGTTGCGCTATACTCAGTTGGCGGATATAATTGATGTTGGCAAGTGGCGAGAGTTTTGCTTCAATCGAAACCAAAGCATAAGTGGCTGAATCAATCCACATTGTGCCATTAAAAGCAAGATTTTTAGGATTATTACTGTAAAAATTTACTTTGAATAATTTATTTTTATCCTTTTGAATGCTATCAGACAAAAAATAATTGTAATAGAGCATTCCTGTAGCCGAAAGCGGGCTTATCAGATTTTTATCCATAAACACAATAGTGTTCTGGTAAAAATTTATAGAAGTTTGAACCTCACCCACAAGCTGTTCGGTAAGTAATTGCGAATTTTCAGGAGATGAAAAAGTATTTTTACTAATGATAGATTTGTTTCTTCCGCTTTGCAGGTAAGTATTTTCCGACATGAATAGAGGAACTGTCAGAGCGCTGTCCTGTTTTGTAAGCGCTCCTTCCGATAAGGCATTAAATATTTTACGGTTAACACTTCGCTGATTTACCTTAGCAAGCAAAGCAAGATTTTGCTCAGTGTGCTCAATTGTTATGTTGGCGTATTGAGAAATGTCATTCACGGCTTTCAGTCTTCGTACTTTTTTCAATAGCGGTAAAGCCGGATTAGCTCCGGGAATTACGATTACATCCGGCAGTAAAGTATTTGTCTCATCGAGCTGAACCAACATTCCGCCGCTCTGTCCGGGCTTAATCTTTATTTCTTTTTTTCGATAACCAACACATGAAAACACTATAACTGAATGTTTAGGGTCGTTACTTTTTATCATGAAAAAACCATCGTCATCGGTTTTTGCTCCAACTATAGAATTCTTAAAAACTATGTTTACTTCTGTTACCGGAGTTTTATCAATACTATTAATTACCTGACCAACAATTGTAGTAAATGCCTCCTGTGCATGAAGATTAAATACTAATGAAAAAAACATCAGCAGAAAAATAAAAAATATTGCAAAGTTTCGGTTCATTCGTTTGTTTTCTGATACAATGGATGGCATTCGAGTATAGTTTTTCGCAGTAGTTGCACATCAATATGCGTGTAAATTTCTGTCGTAGTTATTGATTCGTGTCCCAGTAAAAGCTGAATGGCACGCAAATTGGCGCCATTTTCGAGCAGGTGTGTGGCAAACGAATGCCTGAATGTATGCGGACTTACATTTTTATGAATACCGGCGCGCGCGGATAAATCTTTCACAATTTCAAAAATCATGGCGCGCGTTAGTTTTCCGCCCCGTCGGTTCAGAAACAGAATATCTTCGGCACCTTTTTTTATGTTCATAAGATTACGGTCGATAAGCCAAAGTTTGATTTGCTGCAAAGATGTTGGTGAAAGTGGCACAAGCCTTTGTTTGCTTCCTTTACCTTCAACCAGCATATAACCTTCGTCGGCATAAATATCAGACATTTTCAGTCCTGTAAGTTCCGAAACGCGCAAACCTGAACCGTATAACGTTTCAATTATTGCCTTATTGCGTTGTCCTTCCGGTTTGGACAAATCAATGGCTGCGATTATGTCATCAATTTCCTTTACTGAAAGCACCTCAGGAAGATGAAATCCGATTTTGGGACTTTCAATCAGTTCGGTTGGGTCATCGTCGCGCTTGTTTTTATAATTCAGAAAATGATAAAACGAACGAATTGACGATAACATTCGGGCTTGCGAACGCGGATGAATTCCCGCACCGGCAACTTCGATAAAAAAATCTCTGATATGCTCTTTTTTGGCTTCATTAATTTCTATCCGGGCATCACTAAGATACGATTTGAACTGTTGCAAATCCGATTCGTAAGCATTTATCGTGTTGTCCGACAAGGCTTTTTCGAGTTTCAGAAACAAATGATATTCTTCGAATACGGAAATCATGCGCGGGTTTTAAAAATCAGGCTTACAACATTGAAATTAAGGTTGCAAAGATACAAAAAGTTAACGATACTGCTTTTTGATGTCATCATTTGCACTACTCAGCCCCCAACCCAGCCCCCTAACCCCCTAAAGGGGGAATATTTAGGGGTGTTTTGGAGCAATAATCAATATTTTTGCGTTGTAATTTGCCTTTCCTTTTGCAAAAATTATAAATTTTTACTCTGAAAATGTTGACCACGGCATAGTGTACGAATGATTATTTTATTTATTGTCAAAATTAGGACGTATAATTTATTGTTTTTTTAAATCAGAGAAAAAATCAACTGCTTTTTGCTAATTTTGTATTCGGCAATCAAGCCAAAAAACATTGTAATGAATTATCAATTTAATAATTTAAAAGATGAAAAATCAAATATTTAAATACATCTTCAATCTTAGAAAATCTGTTTTATTTACAACTTTCGTTATTCTTATGATTTTTCCTGCTTCGGCATGGGATGTTACGGGACACAGGGTAATTGCTGATATTGCCTACAAAAATCTGACATGTAAAGCGCGACACAATGTGGATAAAATTCTTGGAAAGAAAGGAATAATTTTCGAATCGTCGTGGGCAGATGGTGTTCGCAACGAAAAGGGATACGAATATTCATATCCGTGGCATTATCAGAATTTACGCGACAGTATGACTACATCGGACTTGCAGAATTTGTTGAAAAATCCGCAAGCGGAAGGCGATCATTTGTTTTATGCCATCGAGCTTATGATTGGGAAACTTAAAACGAACCGCAACGATGCAGAAGCGCTGAAGTTTCTGGTACATTTCGTAGGTGATTTGCATCAGCCAATGCATCTTGGCCGCGCAACCGACCGTGGAGGAAACAGCGTGATGCTTACTTGGTTTGGCAGTCAGGTTAACCTGCACGCTTTGTGGGACAGTTACCTTATCGACAGACAAAAACTAAGTTACACCGAAATGAGCGAAATGCTGCAAAAAAATTACCACGCCGAACGTAAAAAATATAAAAGTGAAACCATTGAAAATTCTGTTATCGCTGCTTACGAGCTACGTACCCAGCTTTATGCCACCGATATGAATGTAACCAAAAATTATCTTTACGCGCATATTTTCACTGCACAACACAACGAAATGCTTTACCGTGGCGGTATGCAACTCGCAAGAATTTTGAATGAGATTTATTGAAGAAAAATAAAAGAGTTAATAATCTTTATCAGTTATTAGTTCCAGAATTCAAAAAGAATTAATTTTCATAGTATCTTTGTTAAGCTAAAAAAAAAATCGGGCATGAATATATGGACTAAAATGAGTATCGAATACGCCAATCAAAGGTCGTATTTAGATGACTTATTCCAAGTTTATCCCACGATACCGGAAGGAATCAGGGAAATTGACAAATGCACTTGGAATAATGTTGAAAGTGCATTCAATGAGCAGAACAACAAACTTCTCATTCAGGAATTACTAAAACTGGATTTATTCCCGATCAAAGATAGCTATATCGCTTATTTAAAGAGAGACAAAAGTTCTATCGATAGAAATCCAAGAACAATAAATAGAATTTGTGGTAGAATTTATGAATTAGGTCTCGACAAACTTTTTGAACGTTGTAGCGAACCTAAAGAAACAAATCGTCAGATTGGGCCAATGTTCAGAGAGTGGATTCGAAAGAAATCATTAGGCATTTTACCTGTTGATTTGAATACTTTCGCTGCTAATAACGATGATGCAATTTTAGATGCGAGTGATAAAAGTCTGATGGATTTTGCAAGACATGATTTAGGCTATAATCACAACAAAGGACTTGATTTTGTAGGCAGATTTAATGGAAAATATGTGATTGGCGAAGCAAAGTTTCTGACCGATTTTGGAGGACATCAGAATGCACAATTTAATGATGCAATTGCAACTATAGAAGCAAAAAAAGTAAAGGCAGTTAAAATTGCAATCTTAGATGGAGTTTTATATATCAAAGGCAATAATAAAATGTATAATTCTGTAACCAAAACATACAAGGATCACAACATTATGAGCGCTTTGGTTTTAAGAGAGTTTTTATATCAACTTTAATTATGATGAGAAATTTATTAATTCAAAGTGAAAACATAAAAGGTTTAAATTACCTGTTAAACACACAAAGTTTAAAAGGTAAAATTGACCTTGTGTATATTGATCCTCCATTTGCAACCGGAGGCAATTTCACTATTACAAATGGGCGTTCTGCTACCATAAGTAACTCAAAAAACGGCGAAATAGCATATTCAGACACATTGAAAGGGGCTGAATTTATTCAATTTTTAAAGGAAAGATTATTGCTTATACATGAGTTACTTTCAGAAAAAGGTTCAATTTATTTGCATATTGATTATAAGATTGGGCATTATGTCAAAGTAATGATGGATGAAGTTTTTGGAATTGAAAATTTCAGAAATGATATTACAAGAGTAAAATGTAATCCAAAAAACTTCAATCGCATTGGTTATGGTAATGTTAAGGATTTGATTCTGTTTTACACAAAATCTTCTAATCCGATTTGGAATGAACCTCGTGAAAAATACACAGAAAAGGATTTTGAAAAGCTATTTCCAAAAATTGACAAACAAGGTAGAAGATATACAACAGTTCCGATTCATGCACCGGGTGAAACCGAAAATGGGAAATCGAATCAGCCTTTTAAAGGTATTTTACCTCCCGCCGGAAGACATTGGCGTACAGATGTTGCTACGTTGGAACAATGGGATAAAGAAGGATTAATTGAGTGGTCATCGAACGGCAATCCAAGAAAAATAATATTCGCGGATGAAAGAGAAGGTAAGAGAGTGCAAGATATTTGGGAGTATAAAGACCCTCAATATCCCGATTACCCGACTGAAAAGAATTCAGATTTACTGGATTTGATAATCAGGACTTCTTCGAATCAGGAAAGTATTGTACTTGATTGTTTTTGCGGTTCGGGAACAACGCTTAAAGCTGCGCATCTTAACGGTCGGAAATGGATAGGAATTGATCAATCTGAACATGCTATACGAGCTACTAAAGAAAAAATCAATGCTTTAAAAGGTGATTTATTCAGCGAAGCGCCTGATTTTATTTTTGTTGATGAGTTAAGTACTAATTCTATTAATAAACTTTGTGTTTGAGTTTTTTTGTAAAAAATCAGAATACTATTCGCATTTTCACGTTGTTTTTCTGTATCCCAACACAGCCCAACCATTAAAAAATACAGCAAATCCGCACAGCGCCAAAAAGTGATATTTCAGGTCAGAAAAAACGCTTCCTTTCAGAAAAACCGACCGTAGAACTTCTACTGTGTAACGCAGCGGACTGAAACGGCTTAAAGTTTGTGTCCATTCGGGCATGCTGCTCACAGGTGTGTATAATCCGCTCAGAAAAATAAAACTGATTACGAAAAAAAACATGATAAACATTGCCTGCTGAAAGTTTTGAGCGTAATTGGAAATGGCAAGTCCGAAACCTGAAAATGCCAGCGAAAAAACCGCTGCAAACAAATAAATAAGAAAATAACTTCCGAGCGCAATCATTCCATAAAAAAGCCAGGCAACAAAAAAACCAATGGTCAACACCACAAAACCCATTAACCAGTAAGGAATCAGTTTCGATAAAATAATGATAAACGGACTTGCAGGCGTTACATTCATTTGTTCCAATGTTCCTTTTTCCTTTTCGCCAACTATATTCAATGCCGGCAAAAATCCAACAATCATTGCGAGAATCATCATCAGAATGCCCGGAATCATGGTATATTTATATTCGAGATGTGGATTGAAACGGTAATGCGGAACAATTTCAATCATCGGCGCTTTCAAACTGTTGGAAGCGGGCATTTTCTCAGAAAGCAATTCCGCCGTAAAATTGCTGATAATTGTTGCCATGTACGAACTGCTTAGTCCGCCTTTCATGCCGTTTACGGTGTTTGCAGCTATTAATACCTGCGATTTTCCTTCGGTTATCAGCGATTTTTCGAAGCGAACTGGAATTTCAAGAATCAAATCAGCTTTGTCCTGTTCAATATAATAAAGTGCCGCATCGTAATTCTCGGCAATACCTTTCAACTTAAAATGACCCGATGCTGTAGCCTTATTCATCAGTCGAGTTGAGTAATTGCTCTTATCGTTATCAACAACCACCAAACGAATATGTTTTACATCAAAATTAGCCACCATCGGAAACATGGCCAATGAAATCAACGGAACGGCTATCAACATTTTCGGGAAAAACTTATTCCGCCTGAATTGTAGAAATTCCTTTTTGAGGAGAAATTTTAAAACGAAATTACTGTTACTCAAAGACAGCTTTGAATGTGCTTGTTTATGTTTGTTAAATATCGACATTGATTGATAGAGTTTGAAAGTTTAAAAGTTGGAGAGTTTGAAAGTTTGAAAGCCTGCCTGCCGTCAGGCAGGTTTGAAAGTTTGAGAGTTATTCATTGTTAAATATTTTAATATTGGTATTATTTCTTCTCTTTTTCTTATTTTCTCATTTTCTTACTTTCTTACTTTCTTAAATATCCGGGAAACGTTCAAAAGTCTATCGACGTTTTGAAGTTTTATTGGCACATTGGCATATTATCTATTCTAACCTGTTTTTGAATTTCCGCAGGCTTATATTAATCAATAAAATACCCATTCCAAGCAAAACGGAAAGTTCTGGTAAAATTGCTTGCAATCCAAGTCCTTTTATCATAATTTTCTTTACGCCGATTATGTACCATTTGGCGGGAACAATTTGCGAAATCCACTGAAAAAATTGAGGCATATTTTCCACAGGAAACATCATTCCCGAAAGCATAATTACCGGCAATAAAAGTATCATTCCTGAAAAAAGCAACGCTACAACCTGTGTTTCTGCTACGGATGAAATTACTAACCCGAGCGAAAGATTTACAAAAATATACACCAGCGAAAGTACAAGTAGCCAAAACAAACTTCCTGCTACGGGAACATTAAGCAGAAAAACCGACAAGAGAAGAATGGTTGTGAGATTTACTATGGAAAGCACAAAATAAGGAACTGTTTTAGCCAATATTATTTGTATGGGTTTTACAGGCGAAACCAATAAAATTTCCATTGTGCCGGTTTCCTTTTCCCTGGCGATGGAAATGGATGTCATCATTGCGCAAATCAGCATCAAAATCATTCCCATCACACCCGGTACAAAGTTATAAGCACCTTTCATTCGTGGATTGTAAAGCAGTTTTATTTCAGGATTAATGCTGATGGGTATTTTTTGCAACCCGAAAACTTCCTGTTGCCATGTACCGATAATTGCGGTGGCATAGCCTGTTACAGCTTTTGCCGTGTTAGGGTCAGTAGCATCGGTTATTAGTTGAATTTGTGCAGAACCATCGCGCATGGCATTGGAATGAAAATTTTCGCTGAAAACAACTACCATTTTCAACTGATGTTTCAGAAATAACGATTCAATTTCATCGGGATGATTAATAAACTTTTCAACCGAAAAATACTGACTGTTCTGAAATTTGTCGAGAATGGCTCTGGTTGACACATCGTTTGAAGGATCGAGCACTCCAATTTTCGAATTCCGAACCTCTGTAGTAATGGCATATCCAAACAACAGCAACATAAGCACAGGCAACAGCAGCAGAATTGCTATTGTGGTGCGATCCCGCAAAATATGATGAAATTCCTTGCGTACAAACGACAGGAATATGTTTCTATCAGCTTTTTTGCCTTTCAATCGGTTCATTGTGTTTTGTGTTTCGGGTTCTGTGTTTCGGGTTTCGTGTTTCGGGTTTCGGGTTTGGATGCCGGGAGTTCCAACTCACGGAGTATTTTTTAGTGTTTCAGAATTTCATTTCTTCATTGGCACATTGAATTATTCCGCAAACGGAATCTTCGTTTCACTACGATTGTCACATTGACTTATTTGCACATTGTATCATTCAATTCTTTCCGCTTTACGTGCCAAATGTCTGAAAACCTCGTCCATATTCAATGCATTATGCATTTTTCTCAAATTTTGAGGTGTATCAAGAGCATCTATTCGTCCATCAACCATTATGGAAACACGATTGCAATATTCAGCCTCGTCCATATAATGCGTTGTTACAAACACTGTAATACCTCGATCGGTTGCTTTGTAAATCATTTCCCAAAATCGCCGGCGCGTAACAGGATCTACTCCACCGGTAGGTTCATCGAGAAATACAATTTTTGGTTCATGAAAAATGGCTACCGAAAATGCTAATTTCTGCTTCCAACCCAATGGGAGTGAATTTACCAGCCCGTTTCGTTCTCCAACCAACCCCAATTGTTGCAATAATTCATCCGATTTTTCTCCGATTTTTCGTTCAGGCATTCCATAAATTCCTGCATAAAGTCTGATATTTTCGGCAACGGTAAGGTCATCGTAAAGCGCAAATTTCTGACTCATGTATCCTATGTTGCGTTTTATAAGCTCAGGCTGCGTTCTGATATCAAATCCTGCAACCAAGCCTTTACCAGAAGTTGGAATACTCAGTCCGCACAACATACGCATTGCAGTGGTTTTTCCGGCGCCGTTTGCACCCAGAAAACCAAATATTTCGCCTTTTTCAACTTCGAACGAAATATTATCCACAGCCGTAAAATGTCCGAATTTCTTCGAAAGATTTTCTGCGATGATTACTTTTTCCATCTTTTTTTACTTTTTTATATCTGCCCCTAACCCCCTAAAGGGGGAATTTGTCTGGTGTATAAAGTTTTTAATTAATTTATAATCATTAACTTCGTTGATTTTTCAATTCCCATGTGTGTCCTATATTTTAATTTGGGTTATATTCGTTTCATCTTACTTTACTTTATTACTTAACTTTATTACTTAACTCCATAAAACAATCTTCCACACTTGGTTTTATCTCATCAATTTCAATATTTTTATGATGTAATTCCATAAGCTTCGTACGAATTGAATTAACATCAGTAGAAGCATTTTTTATGGTAACGTGATGGCTCGCGCCAAAAGCGTAACAGTTTTCGGTTTCATCCAGATTGCGCAAATCCTGCAAAAGTTTCGACATGTTTTTACTCCGCACCGAGAAAAGTTTTTTACCGAAATCGTCCATAATTTCTTGCGGTGTTGCGGTTTTCATAAATCGGCCATTCTGCATTAGTGCAATGCGGTCGCAGCGGCTTGCCTCGTCCATATAAGGCGTAGAAACTACTATGGTTATTCCCTCATTTTTAAGACGATGCAACATTTCCCAGAATTCAGTACGCGAAACGGCATCAACACCTGTGGTTGGCTCATCAAGAAAAAGCACAGACGGTTTATGAATCAAAGCGCAGCTGAGTGCAAGTTTCTGTTTCATCCCGCCCGAAAGCTTTCCGGCTCTGCGATTTTTAAATGGCTCAATCTGCTGATAAATATCCTTTACAAGATGATAATTTTCTTCGATAGTAGTATTGAAAACACTCGCAAAGAAATTCAGATTTTCTTCAACCGTTAAATCCTGATAGAGTGAAAATCGTCCGGGCATATATCCCACTCTTTGCCTTATCTTTTTATAATCCTTCTCCACATCAAAACCATCAACCTTAGCAGAACCTTCATCAGGCAAAATTAGCGTAGTCAGAATGTGGAAAAGGGTGGTTTTTCCCGCGCCATCCGGACCAATCAATCCGAATATTTCTCCTTTATCTACTTCAAAAGTTGCATTATGAAGCGCCTGAACGCCTTTATAACTTTTGCTGATTTGAGAACAACTAACAACAGCAGCTGCATGTGAGGAGGTAATATTCATTGAGAACCTGTTTTCAGAATTTTATTTGACCATACATTCCGTTCTTCAGAAAACCATCGTTCTTCACGCTTATTTTCACCGCGAAAACCTGATTTGCCCGCTCATTGCGTGTGAGAATAGTTTTCGGTGTAAACTCAGCGCGATCTGAAATATAAGCAAGTTCACCTTCGTATTCTTTGTAGTCCTTCTCGCCAAAATCGGAGAATATTTTCACTTTTTGACCGATTTTTATTGTCGATAACTGGTCGGCAGTAATATAAGCACGCAATATCATGTTTTGCATATTCCCAACTTTGAACAGCGGCTTTCCGGCAACTGCAATTTCGCCTGCTTCGGCATACTTTCCAAGAATTGTTCCGCTCACAGGGCTTGTAATGCAGCATTTGTGCAATTGATCGTCTATTTGTCTCAACTGTACTTCAAGGGCTTCGGTTTCAGCAGAAATACTTTCAGTTGTTGTACTTATTGTTGATTTTGTAGCAGCAAGTTGCTTCTCGAGCACTGCTATATGCGCATGAATATCGTCGAGTTGTTTGCTGTTTGCCACATTAGCATGTACAAGATTTTCAACTCTTTTCATTTCAAAACGTGCCGTCGCAACTTGTTGTTCTAAAGCTGCAATTTGCTTGTTCATATCCGGTTTGCGGCTTTGAACTGCTTTAATCGATGCTGACACCTGCATTTTTTTCAGATAAAGTTGCGTACTGTCAATCAACACTAGCTTCTGCATTTCCTGTACAGGCTGACCCTCCTCCATATAGAACTGCAGAATTTTACCCGAAACTTCGCACGAAACCAATACTTCGGTAGCTTCGAAAGTTCCCGATGCATCGAAATTGCTATCCGTTTTTCCACATGAATGTAACATGACAGTTAAGCTAAAAACCAATAAAAATAGGTACGAAGATTTTGCAAAAGTCAAAATCAGTCTTGGCAGCTGTTTCATAAATATCATATTATTAAGTATTTAATTGTTGATGTTGTTTTTATATTGATAAATAGCCGAAAGCAGTTGAATTTCGTGCAATAAGCGGTTTTGCAGAGCCAGGTTTTCGGCATTTACTTCTCTGAGCAAATCGGTAACTATGGCTGTGCCGTTTTGAAGCTTTATTTCTGTGGCTTTTTTAATATTTTTGCGCAAGCTGATAATTTTTTCATCGTTTTGTAAATTAAGGTTCAGTTTTTCAATCTCGTTTTTTTGCTGCTTATTCAGCAGTTCGATATTGAAATTGAAAGTTTCTTTTTGCACTTCGAGTACTTTTTTACCTGTTTCAATGGTTTGCAGGCTGTTTTTACGTGTATATAAATTGCTCAAATTCCAGGATAACCGTAAACCTGCAAGATAAAAAGCCGAAAAATCGTTCGTAAGCATATTCAAACCTGGTTTTCCGTAACCACCCTGAACAAAAGCAGCCATTTTTGGCAAATTTCCCGCATCAATTAGTTGTCGTTTACTTTCGAGCACATCATTCTGAGCATCGAACAGCAACAATTCAGGGCGTTTATTTTCCTGCTGAAATACAAGTTCAGGCTGAGCAGGCTTCTCAGGTTTGGAGTTTTCATTTAATGCCAATCCGGTTAGCGCGCCAAGTATCTCAATAAAAGATTTGCGTGCGCTCAGCAAATCGGTTTCACGCTGTCGGGCATTTATTTGTTCAACCATTATCATATCTTCATCCGTTTGGTTTGCCATACCATTATTTCTCAGCGCTTTTATTTTATCAAAATTAATCTGCAATTCATTTTGCAAAATGCGAATCGCAGCTAACTGTTCGTCGAGCAGCAAAATTCCGAAAAACAATTGATGCACTCTCTCGTTAAGTGTGTAAAGTTCCGATTCCAATTTTCTTTTATCAACTTCGGCATTAGCTTTAATTTCGTTTTTGTGAGCTTTTATAGCGCCGCCGTCCCAAATTACCTGACTAACATCAATTACAGCCTGATACTGATCTTTTGTAAGCGAGGGGAAACTAAACGGTTTTCCGGTAAACTGGGAAATTGCCTGCCCGAGTTCGGGTGGCAGTTGTGTTATATCCGACTGATAAGTTGCGCGCGCCGAAAAATTTACCTGAGGTAAGTACGCTTTTTCAACTGAGGAAAGATTGAATCCAGCAGTTTTCTCAATTAATCCAAACTGCTTTACAAGCGGATAATTGTTGCGAGCATGTTCACGGCATTGTTCAAGAGTGAAATTTTGCGCTCTCAAACCTCCATAAATAAAAACTGAAAGCATCAGTAAAAAAATGTATTTTTTCATACAGCTAATTATCTTGAAAATTTTCAAATAAAGTTTTTGTATAGAAATAAATTCACAAAAATCGACATTATAATTCTAAGATTAAACACGTAGATAACTCAAAATAACAGTAATGTTTTCGTTTTTCCTGTGCATCAACATTGCTATTTTTTCTTCCTCCGAAAGTTTTAAAACCTGCGTTGCTAACGGAAACACCGTAAACAATGCCACATTCAGCGTAATAATGGTTGTAAGCACATCAATAAGGTTTACATCGCGTACTCTTCCGGCTTTAATCTCGGTTTGAAGCTCGGCATTAAGCATCTGAAAAAGCTTTACGGGGAACTCTTGTAATTTACTCCGCAAAATATTTATATGCTCCGGTTGTCTTGAAAGTTCGTTTAATATGAGCATGGGTAATTTCGGGTTTTCTGCCAATAAATCGAAATGCGATAAACTTATATGTTTGATTTTTTCGATAAAACTTTTCTGTTGAATTTCGGTTGTGTCAAATATCTTTGTAAAGAAATCGCGGAATTTGGTTTCGAAAACAGTATTGAACAATTTATCTTTTGTACGAAAGTAATAATGCACCAAAGCCTGATTACAACCCACTGCACGTGCAATCATAGTTGTTGAAGTTGCTGAAAAACCCTTTTCAAGAAAAAGCTCTTCTGCTTTTTCCATAATGAGTTGCTCCATCGATTTATCTTCTTTAATATTCATATTTAATAATTTAGTTTAATAGGTCTATTAATTGTATGCAAAGAAATACTATTTTTTTTAATTAAGAAAGAACTTGTCAATATTTTTTGATGAATTTTTTAATAGGCTAGTTTCTGATTC
>CAYONE010000087.1:0-19439 GCA_964405245.1 uncultured Paludibacter sp. | reverse complement strand
AAATAACTTTTTCGGCAGGCTCTTTTTTCAGAAATTCATGTTATTCTGCTTCGAAGCTGCCCAGATATTGAGTAGTTGATACTTCAAACGGATTCGTAGCTGAGCGGAAAAACATGTAGCACACCAATGTGTCGCCGGTAGCGGAGTAGGGGAGTGGTACAGTTGCTGACTTTGCTGCGCGTGTAACCACACCATTGGAGAAGCTGATTTCACCTTTGCTTACGTTGTAAACCAGCATGCATACATGGTCGGTAAGTTTTCCTACATAAGTATCCAGATTATCACTCCAGTTAAAATTCATAACTCCATCTGTAAGTTCAGCGGTTGCACCGGCTATTCGGCTGAGTGGTCCGTCACTGATTACAACAGCGCTGTAATCTATCGCCGGATTTTCGTCCGTTCCGGTAACTGCATTTTTCAATGCTTGCTTACAGGCATAATTAAAAGGCGATAATTGCTCAGTTTCTGCTTTCTGTTTCAATCCGAATTTAATTACCTCATTCAGGTCTTTGAAAAATCCTGTTGTCAAACTGAACTTCGATTGTTGCTTTAACTGATCGGCTGAACTTGCCGGACGACTTTTCTTTGATTTGGCTCTGATAATATCATCGCCTCTTTTGTTGGTGGTGCCTACCACCGTTCCTACGGTACCCGAGAATCCTCCCAGGATACCCATATTCAATTTTCCCATTTTGTTTGTTTTTTAGGAAATTTATAAAAATTTTGATGCAATCTGATTCGTTTCGCATCGGGTTGATCAGGCCCTTTGTTTTCGAATCGTTCTTTAACTTCTTTTCATCCGTTTTGATCATTTCCGGATAACTGTCCGTTAAACCTGTAGCGCCCTACGCCTTTGGATTTTGCAACAACTTTGCCAACAGCATTTCACCTATAAAATAAAGGAGAAATGAAGAGGAAATGAAGGAGGGATACTAATTCTCATTATTTTTGAAGGTATAATGACGATGTTTTGAAGGAATTATGAGTATGTACAGGACATAAAAAAAGCAATCTGAATCCTCAAACTGCTCCTTAAATTCACTTCATCGGTTAGGAATATTCCCCTTTAGGGGATAGGGGTTTTTTACAAAAACCACAAACTCTCTCTGCCTGTTCGCGGTATTTCAGGATTATTAAAATTTGGAACTATTTTCGCCAGCATTTCTGGATATTTTATTGTTACCGGCAATGGTTGAGACGATACTGATTTCCAGTAAAGTTTACTGAAACTGCAAATCTGACTCAACAATTCTACTTTCGTTTCAGGGTCAGGCTGAGTAGAATTTTCAATACCGGGTGCAAAATATTGCATTGACACTTTCATTGGAAACGGAAACTTACGAGGAGCATCAGAACTTACTTCAGTTTGCAAACTGTTATTATACAACAGATATTGGGTTTGGCTTATTGGTATATAACTATAGCTGACAGGCATTAAATGTTCGCTTGTGAGATCAAAACCAATTACATCCTGCGAAAAACTTTTATTTACTGATACTACAATCACCGGAATTTTTAAACCAAGTTTGGATAGTCCGGTTTCAATAGGTTTTAATTCTTTTTTGCTCAGAGTTTTGTAAAAATGTATCACTAACTTTTCGGGATGAGAATTTTCATTGCAATACCTGCGTACAGCCATTATTATTGAACCTGCCAATTCATTTATTTGCGAATCGCGAAAGCAGTCGAAACCAAAAAACCGACCTTCTCCTGTAAAACAAAAAGCGCTGCCTAAGTATTTTTCTTTGGTATCTCTGCTTCGAAAAGCACTGATGCCTATCACTAATTCATGCTGGTTGCCCGATATCAGCGACCATGGAGTGCCACCTGATTTTGCCAGCATTGCTACTGCAATATTCGGTAGAAAATACTGAAAGCCATCTTTTAATTCAGCATTATTATTTGAATCAGTCATTCGATGCGGCCAGTTTTTTTCTACCTCTATTGATTGCGATAAAATACCACGGTGTAAAAGTTCTTCTTTCAGCCTGAAATAGACTCTTTTCTTTTGGGTGTTCTTTTCCCATTTACCCACAGGTGAAAGATAAATGGCAAAGTACGTTTTGCCTGTTTCAAAATTTCTTTTATCCAATTCCCTGCGAATATCCGGAAGAGGGTTATCACCGTCAGTAAAATACACACTTAGCCCCTTTGATATCTGAAAGTTAATGCCAACATATTTTCCTAAACCAACAAAACTATGCATATCACCTTTCAGATATTTGTAAATTGTCATTGCCATTGGTTTATCTTTTTCACGGCATATAAAAAAAAGTATGATATCCTGCTCCGGTGAATATGCTTTTGGTCCATTATATTTTAATCCACGGTTTGCATCTCTGTCTTTTGCTCCGTTGCCAAATGCCATCATATCAAGCGTATGATCAGGATTGGGCAGTTGTAGCGCTTCACACTGCATCCATTCTGATTCAGGAATCATAAAATCTTTTAACTGATCAGGTTGAAGATAATTTATTCTGAATTCATCAATTTCTGCTTTATAGCGTAAGTATCGGTTCGATTTGTCAGGAGCGTGAAAAGGCATTTGCAATTCCCGTTGCAATTCCTTGTTCAAACAGGGATATAAACGGTCTGTTTCACGGCGTACACGATCGGGTAAATTGGTAAACCTGAAAAACTCCGTACCATACAATAATTTTGAAAAACTCAATTCCTTATCCCGGTGAAAAAACTCACTGTTTAAAGGTTCTTTAAATACCGAATGAACGCCATCATAACTAAGCAGTAATTCGGGTCTATTGCTTAGTTTTGCAAACTGCACCCTGACACGAAAAACTTTGTAACTGTTACATTCCTTAAAAGATGGTTCTGCCGGAATCCAAACATCGGCATCGGATATCATATTACTTTGTACAGGAAAACCCAAACCGCGAAAATAATTTGTAAGTTTAAAAAGGTAGAAGTTTTTCTGAAATCCATTGGACCAACAGGGAGAAATATTGTCTTTCTCATTTCGGGTAAATGGTAATGTGAGCGAAAGCATATCCTTTCCCGGAATATCAAATGTAGTAAAAACTGCATTTGAGTCAGTTTGGAAATGAAGGAGTGATGAAAGATATTTCTGATCGTAATCAGCAATTTTGACACCAAGTTCCGATTTTCGTGTTGTAAAATAACAATTAAGCTCCGGCTTACTGTGCCGGAAATTCAATGTATTTAAAGTCAGGTTTTTTCTTTTCATATAAATCATTCAGATATTTTTACTTTTTTATTTTTGGCAATCCATTTATCAGCCTCAGTCTTTAGATAATAATTCCTGTTTTTGTGTTTTTTAGCCGCGGGAAAATCCATTTCTTTCGATCTTCGCTCAAAAGTAGAATCGGAAACATCCCATAGCTCGCAAAACTCTGATTTGTTATAATAATTGCGGATATCGAATACTTCGGGTTCAACAGCTTTTACTGTGGGTTTAGGCGCTCCATCAAGCTTTACAGAAGCTTTTTGTGGTAATTTTTTTAGCCAGAGTTGTACGGGCAGCGTTTCGCCGAACAGTGTTACATATAGCTGCTCCTCGTTATAATTACTCTGAACTACATCTTTCAACATAAACTGTATTTCCAAATACGCCTTTGCCAACATTACTTTCAAAAAATGAAAAATCCAAATATCCGACAAGTGATTGTTGTCTGTTTCATTACAGGGAGTTATCAGTGCATGAACGCTGAGATTTTTTTCTTTGCAATATGCTCCCAGTCGTTGCAAGCAGGTACTCAAATGTTTATCCAGTAACCGATTGCGTAGGAATGCTCTGATTCTTGGATCGGTTTCATTTCCTGTTATTTCCTGCATTTCGGCAATATAGGCATTTACTTCTGCAGTTAGTAATTTGTGGTAATAACGGGTTTTAAAACTAAATGGAGGTTTGTAAACGGACTTAAAGATACCTATATCCTGAGCAGGAATAAATATCATTTCCTGTATTCGGGTGTGATAGTCCAAACCTTCAACATTTATTTCGAGCGAAGGATTCAGGTTGCCATACAATATCTTATCAAACAGAGGAAAATACAATTCAAAGTCCATATTTCTCACAATCTAAAAAATACTCAAACTATTAATTATCAATAGCTATACATAACTTAAAAAACAAATATAATAATTTTTTTATAAAATCAAATTAAATATTTATTCTGAAATCATCCCAAACCCATCCACGCTGAAAATCCGGCAACTGAATTTTTCCTTTTTCTACATCTTTGAGTAGCTCAAATAAACCTTTCTTTGTTGAATCAAATGAATCCATTGCTTTTACTGATATTACTTATTTACTTTATTTCCTTTTTATTGCTCTTCAAAATACCCTGTTTTGCATTCAACGGTGACACCACTTTTTTTCCTGTTTTTGCCTCTAATTCCAAACGAGCATTCCGGGCAATTTCGCCGCCTTGTTTGGCAACCTGTTCATGTTCTTGCATGGTGTCAGGGTTCGTTGTCTCCGATATTCGAGTGGTTGATAGTTCCGCCAACATATTCAATACCAACTCGGCATTCGTCATATTGTCGCGTAGATTTTCTTTTTTCAATCCTTTGAATTGTTTGTATTCTTTAGCCGTTTTATCTGCCCATGTCTTGTAAATAATGTCGGTGAGCGTTGCAAACTGAAAGCCTTCTTCCAATCCCCTCGATTTCCATTCGTCGGTCAGGTCATTACGGATTTCTATACTTTTGATGCGTTGATTAATCCAGTTATCAGAATAGCCAAGGCGTTTGTAGTCCATCATGGCTTGGTCTATAGATAATTCAGGGTCTTGCATTTGGTCTAAGCGTTCTTTAGCCACTTGCGCAATCCACAGTTTAAATGGTTCTGCTTTGGGCGACGGAATGGATTGTATTAACCGGAAAAGCTGATTTGTAGTTGCAGCATCGGTGAGGTACTTTTTCCCATCTGCTGCAACCATTTTCAGTTGTCCGATTTTTTCGGACAACTCACTTCCTTCTTTTTGAAGTTTTTTCTTTAAGTCATTCCAATACTTACGTGGTCGGTCAGTACCCGTTAAAGCCTCAATAACATCAGTTATCGAAAAATACCATTCTTCACTTTCTTCGTCCCAAACAGTACGAACTTTTTTTTCTTCGAATAATTGAATTTTATTTTTCATGTTTAAAAATAATTTATTTTTAAGTTGGCATATAGTCATTTCCTGAAATCCGTTGCCTGAGTCGAATTTACACAATAACCAACTGCCAGAATGGCTTCAAGTCGGTAAAAAGTAGTTTGGTAATTTTTGCCATCCGAAGCAGTTGTTTCCATTTTGGAAACAACTGAAATAGCTTCGAGCTCTCCCGTTTCAAAAATATTCTTTAAATGCTTACTTATCGCAGGTACATTTACACCAAACAATTCAGCCATGGCCTTTTGGGTAAGCCAAAAAGTACCATCCTGAAAAAAAACACTTACTTTCGAATTATTCCCTACCGGATTAAAGAGGAGTATGTTTTTTGTTTGCATGTAGTTGTTAAGTTATTTCGAATGACCTTTTCTTTCTGAATTTACACCGCCTATTTGTTGCATTTACTTCACTTTCGTCGTCCCACACGGTGCGGACTTTCTCTTCTTCGAATAATTGAATTTTATTTTTCATATAGAGTTTTTATTTTTATATACTTTACAAAAAATAATTGCACAAAAAGAAAGATTGATATTGCTGTAATTCTAATTGTTGCAATTGTAAATTGTAATCCCGACACTTAGGGATCAATTGTAAATTATATAAAATTATTTCTAACAAATAACCCCATGCAACTCATCCACATATTTTGGAATCACATTCACATTATTCCCGAATACGTTCTGCCAGTCGAAACCATCAAAAGGTGGTTCGTAGGCTATGACTTCACGGGTAATGTCGCCGTTTTCGCACACATAATTGATAATGGTTTTGACGTACTCTTGCTGTTGTGAGTTGAGGGTGTTGTCCGAAATAAACTTACTGAATTTCTCTACTGCTATACCTCGGTCGACTCCTACAACTGAACGAATAAATACTGCCACGTTACCGCCTGCAAACTTATTCTTCACAAATTTGTCGTAGTCAGCTTTTGTGCCTAACTCTTTCCAAAGCAGTGATTCCAGTTCCAGAATATCTTTGTGTTCCAGTTTTTCGATACGGAGAATCTTCTGAAGCGTTTTATTGCTTGTCAGATTCTCGGTGAGATAATCAAAAACACGTTGTTTGTAACTGGTTACGATTGGAATTTTATATTCTTCAGGGTCTTCGCTAACTACATCTTCAATGTCAACCGTAAATGTGTATTTTTTCTCTCCAACCAGAAACTTCATTATGTCCCTTAGTTCCACCCGAATCCGTTCCATATTTGGTAAGGATATGTTTTTCCAAAACACTTCAGTTTGCAGTTCCAGAATAGTGTCAATCTTAGCTTTTACTTGAGGGATAGTAGTTTTATCTTTCAGAACATCAGCAATATCCACTATTCGTTGTTTGGTTTTTGTAGCATTAACAGTGCTGTCCAACAGCGATAACTGAACAATAAACACCAATAAATCGAACCGCTTTGCATTCTCATCTTCCTGGCTGGGTGTGATAAGAGGCGTAATATGGTTTTTTATTTCAAGTACATCGGTCATGGATATGTATTGCCACGAACATTCTAATTTGAACTTATCTACATAGAGCAGGTTCTTTCGTACATCAATGCGTTGCGTATTTAGCATGCAAATGTCTTCCCGCAACTCTTTTTTGATTGTATTGTGGTAATTACGGCTAAATTCCTCCTCCTGATATTTCAACGCCTGAAGTTCGAATGCCAAATCGGCTTTTAAATTGAAAATCTTTTCGGTAAGCGATTGTACGGGTTTGGCTTCTTTTCCATTTGGATTTTTACCGAAAAAGTCGAAGTTTTCACAATAATCGAAGATATAAAATTCTTCTTTGTCGAGTCCGTGTCCAAAGATATTTTCCGATAGGCGGGTACCACGTCCTATCATTTGCAGGAACTTGATTTTTGACCGTATGATTTTAAAGAAAACCAGATTCAGAATATCGGGTACATCAATTCCTGTATCCAGCATATCCACCGAAACTGCTATCTGAGGGTCTTTGTCACGTACTTCGAAGCGTTCAATCAGATTATGAGCGTAGGTTACATAGTTGTCAATCAGCACACAAAAATCAGCGCCATATTGAGGATAAAGTGTTTTGAATCTATCCACTATTTGTTCGGCGTGAGCATGGTTGTACGCAAAAATAATAGTTTTCCCTATCCGTTCACCACTTTGCACTTTGAACCCATTCGTCATCAGGTCACCCAACACCTTATCGATGGTATCCTGATTGAAGATATACGAAAACAATTCTTCGCCCCGAATATCCCGCTTGTATTCCTGACCATCCAAGGCTTTTCGAGCTGCTTCGTATTCCCATACTTTTTCAAGTTGCTCTTTCTCTGCATCTGTCAAATCGCTGTATTTAATACCCGTCTGAATATGTTTTGAATGTCTGATAATTCCCCTGTAAGGAACAAGATATTTATCTGCCACTGCTTCTTCCAGTTCGTAATCGAAGTTCGGAACGCCCTGTTCCATTTCAAACAGTTCGTAAGTACTTCTGTCAACTTCGCTTCGTGGTGTTGCAGTAAGACCAACCAACAGTGCATCAAAATATTCAAAAATAGCTGTATATTTCCCAAAAATGGAACGGTGCGCTTCGTCGATAATAATCAAATCGAATCTACCAATCGTAAAGTCCTTTGTATCTTTATCAATATAGTTTATCATGGTTTGATAGGTCGAAAGCATCACACGGGCATTGAAGTCCTTTTCTGAATCGTTATCCGACAAAACACAGGCAGGAACCTGTGTCAACAGCTTTACAAAGCTCTTTTTTGCCTGATTGACCAATGCTGTTCTGTCCGCCAGGAAAAGTACATTTTTTATCCAGTTATTACGCATCAGCAATTCAACCAAAGAGATGGCAACTCTTGTTTTTCCCGTACCGGTTGCCATTACAAGCAGCGCTCTTCTGTGTTTTTTATTGAAATGTTCACATACGGAAGTAACCGCGGTTTTTTGATAGTAACGTCCGGCAATATTCAGGTCTATTTTAAAATCACTTATTTCTTTTCGTGATTTTCTTTGCATCAATAATTCAAGTTCTGATATGGTATGAAAACCGAATACTCTCCTGTCGGGGTAACCCAAACCATCAATAATTTTTGTAATATACCCGTTGGTAAAATAGATGACAGGTTTAACTCCGTATTTTTTTTCCAGACAATCAGCATATAAAGTGGCCTGGTGTTTGCCTTTTATGGGCGAAACGCTTGTTTTTTTAGCTTCCACAATAGCCAGCGCAGTTCCATCTTTACCGTACAAAACATAGTCACAAAAACCTTCCTCTTTGTTGTTCGGCATTCCTTCAACACGGATTTCAATGCCTGCTTTACCCGGAACAATGCTATTTTCGGTATCCAACACCTCCCAACCAGCTTCACGCAATTGTTGGTCGATGTAAAACCGGCGGGTTTCAGCCTCGGTAAAATATTCCGGATTTTTGAAAGTAAGCGTATCTTTTTTGTCAATCTTCCCTTCGTACTTTTCAAGAATGTCTTTGTCGGGCTCAGCTTTGGCAGGTGGGGCAATGTGAACTTCGGGCTTGGAAGTGAGCAATTCACGGTTGAATGCCGGATAACTGTCCATAACTTCCAGTTTTGTAAGTACAGCGCCGACAAAGGAATGTAAATTGAGTAAACAGAAAAACGATTCTTTTTTCGATACATCGGCTTTGTGTGCTGCATTATTTCCCGCTTTACGGATATAATGCAAAGCCATCATCAACTTGTCATCGCCCACGAAGGATTTGAAATCTTCGCCATCCACCAATTCATACAAAGAAGCTTTTTCGCTGATTTCCCATTGTTGAATCATGTAAACCGACTTCACCAGATATTCCAATGCCAGCCTGCTGCTAAGCGCCGATTTATTAGGGTCGGACAGTTGGTTTTGTTCCGCTGCATTGCAAAACTGGTAGAGTGTGGCAAAGTCGGTATTGTCTTTTAGAAAGTCGAAGTTTTTCATATAAATCTGATTTATAAAGTATTACTCCATAAGGAGTGTTCTTTGGATAACCCCAGATTTATCTGGGGGCAAATGTAAACGAAACCATCCAGTACGCTGTAAGCATACACAAATAAAAACATCAAAATATAAACTTTTCGTCCCACTCTATACCATGCTCAGTAAGCAGGTTGCGATATTCTTCTTCGAAATTCTGCTTTTTGTGGTGCTCTTTTTGGTTTTTTATATAGTTAATGATCATATCTTTATCTCTAAAAGTATATGTCAAAGCACAGTAACCTTCAGCCCACGATACAAATTTAGGAAATTTTCCACTTTCTTTCATCCAAAAATTGGCTCCTGTTTTTATTTCTTTTACAAAATCGGCCAAACAAACAGTTGGATGTAAGTCGGACAGAATATGAATGTGATTTTCAGTGCCATTAATACGATAAAGCACGCCTTTTCGGTTTTTTATTATGCCCCACATGTACTTATAAAGTTCTTCATGACATTCTTCTGGTATAGTATTTTCGCGATTGTAGGTACAAAACACGATATGATAAAGGATTTGACGGTAACTGTTCATGTTGTTATATTGTTTTGGTCAACTCCTACGGAGTTGTGTTGTTATTGGTTTTCTTTCCCCCAGATGAATCTGGGGGTTATGTACAGATAACGCCTACGGCGTTTGCTTTTTCGACAAATCTATGCCTCGATGAAGCATCTGACAACTCACAACTCCATAGGAGTTATCTGTACATAACGCCGGGTTTCAACCCGGTGAGTGGACGCCCGGTGTATCTACCACTGCCTCTCCTAACTCCAGAGGAGTTTACTCAAAATATTTATCCATCGTATAATCAAACAGCTGCTGCACATCCGCTATCGACTGCGTGATAAGGGATTTTTGGGATTCGATTGATTTGATTTTTGTGGCAAATTCATTTTGAATATCCAATTCAGGAAAAACAACTTCCATATTTTTTAGATTTACAATAGTCAATGCACTATATGCTGCACCATTTGCCATTTTTGCTTTGTATTCTTTGACCAAAAGTCCAAGAACAAATAAAAAATAAATTGAGTTATTTGACTTATTCATTTTGAGCCAAACAATATTACCGTCTTTGAAATAAAATGGAGAGTCTGTATCAACAACCCATATTTCACCAATAGTACCAACTGCGGTCATTAGTATATCGCCAATTTCAGGTACACCAAATTTATTTTTTATCTCGTTATATCTTTCATATGAAATATATAACTCTAATGAAATAGGCTTCTTTTTACCTTTTTCTATTATTTCCTTACTTCTGTAAAATGGAATACCATCCTGTTGATATTCTTCTGCATAAATTCGTTTACTTGACGTTATTTCGCATATTTCACCTAAAGATTTCACCGTTAGTCCCTTCTCATTCGTCACAGGGTCACCAAACATATCATAAAAAGTAGCCTGAGCCAGTTTGTCCAGTTCTTCGAGTTGTTGTTTCTTCTTGCTAATAATATCGCTCAAAGTATCTAATTCGGATACGATTTGGTGTTGGGTGGGAAGTGGGGGGATAACTAATTTCAGTTTTCTAAAATAAGGAACATCCAAATTCTTTTGTGCAGCACCTTTAGATGAGTTGTAGATAGTATCATTTAACCAGAACATTTGATAATTCAGAAAAGTGTCTTTTAATCCTTCTGGATTTTTTATCGTAAGAGACAATCCACTATCATTTAAAAAGAATTTACCTCTAACAATTCTTACACATTGCTTTGACATTGCGAATCGAGCGATTACAAGGCAGTCTTCTCTATTATATCTATCAATTGTAAATGTTGCACCTCCACCGCCATATACAAAATACTCACCACCTGTGACTTGACTATTTACAACCCTAGTTCCATAGTTTATCTCACAGATTTCATCTAAAAAATCAATTTCCCACCCATCTTTATTTTTCATGTTTTATTTTCCTCTTTTTTTATTCAGCTTTTTTTCGAGCACTTTAATTGTGTCGAGATAGTCTTTTTCCACTTGGGTGATTGTTTTTACCTGGTATTTTCTAAATTCGTCTTTGGCTTTGTCGATGGCTTGCTGGTGGCTTATGCTGCCAGCATGGTTTAACAATTTTTCGCCCGTGGCTGTCAATATATTGTCTAACTGAGCCACATAACTGCTCATGTACATGGGCTTGTGTTTCATTGCTTGTATTTCGGCAAAATCGAAATATCCTGATACCAAATTATTGAGGATTTTCAGCTCATCTTCGTTCAAATAATTTTTAGCAATCACTATTTCTCTCGAAGTGGGCTGTTCTCCGTGAAAAACGGTTAATCCCATAAACGGTTTCTCGCTATCGGCACGCTGAAATATTACTTCGGCAGCCGTGTGTCCGTGAGCTGCATAATGCAGTTTGTTTTGTACCATCTTGAAAAACTCAATGGATTCAGGCGCATTAGGATTGTAATCCAAGCTGGTAGCATACAAATCGAGCACCTGCCTGTACATTACTTTTTCAGAGGAACGTATATCACGAATTCGATTTAATAATTCGTACCAATATCCGCCACCACCCATTTGTTTAAGTCGTTCGTCATCCATCGTAAATCCTTTAATAATATACTCTTTCAGCCGTTCAGTTGCCCAAATACGAAATTTTGTGGCTATTTGCGATTTTATTCGATAGCCTACCGAAATAACGGCATCCAGATTATAAAACTTTTGCTTCCTTTCAACCTTTCTGTTTCCTTCGTTTTGAACTTGTAAGAAATCCTTACAAGTTGCTTCTTCCTGTAACTCACCCTCTTCATATATATTTTTCAAATGTATGGTAATGTTCTGACTTGTAGTTTGAAACAACTCAGCCATCATCTTCTGGGTAAGCCATGCAGATTCATTCACAAGCCGAACCTCAATTTTGGCTTTGCCATCTTCGGTTTGATAAAGTATTATATCACTTTCTTGTTCTTCTTTCATACTACGATTGCTTTTTATAAAAGTGAACCAGCATGGTTCACTTTTGAGAAATTTTTAAAAATGAAACGGGTGGTTTCACTTTTTATGTAATTTAAACCAACGCCTTATAACCAGCTATTGCCTTGTTTATTTCCTCTTGCAGGTCTTCTATTCGTTTCAGAATTACTTCGGGCTTCTCGTACTCTACTTTTACGCGTTCCACTTCTTTGTATTTATTGATTGAAAGGTCGTAGCTGTTTTCTACAATCTCGGCTTTGGGTACAAAAAACGATTGGTCATTGCGAGTACGGTCGGTTTCGTTTACTAAGTTATGGAATCGGGCAATTATATCGGGTATGTCGTTATCTGAAATCTCATTTCGCTTGTCGTCTAAGCTAAACCCATCCGCTCGCATATCGTAAAACCATACTTTGTCAGTTCCGCCAGCATTGGTTTTGGTAAATATCAAAATGGCTGTACTTACGCCTGCATAAGGTTTAAAAACGCCCGAAGGCATGGAAATTACCGCTTCGAGGCGTTGGTTTTCTACCAATTCTTGCCGTATGGCCTTGGGGGCATTAGTTCCGCCAAACAATACACCATCGGGCACAATACTGGCACATCTGCCTCCCAACTTCAATATTCGCAGGAATAAGCTGATAAACAGCAATTCGGTTTGTTTGGTTTTGGCAACGCTAAGCAGACTTTTCTCCACCGAACCGTGATCCAGACTGCCCTTGAATGGTGGATTGGCAAACACTTTGGTATATTTTCCGTTATCTTTATTATCGTCCGATAAACTATCCTGCCATTCGATATTCGGATTTTCTACTCCATGAAGCATCATATTCATAGCTCCGATACGCAGCATGGTTTGGTCGGTATCAAAGCCGTAAAACATGGAATTTCGGTAATGCTCAGCGTTTTCCTTTTTCAGCAATTCGTTTTTGTAAAGTTCCGAAACATAAATGGCAGCTTCCACTATAAACCCAGCCGAACCCATAGCAGGGTCGCACAATATATCATCCAGCGTGGGTTTCAATAGGTGAATCATCATTCGAATAATGTGTCGCGGTGTACGGAACTGTCCGTTAGTGCCACTGGCAGCCATTTTGCCCAGGATATATTCATACACATCGCCCATTGAATCCTTGTCGTTCATATCGAGGTCTTTATCAATACTAGCCACAATTTTGGCTAATGTCCGCTCGTTGGGAATCATGAAAATGGTATCTTTCATAAATCGGCTGTACGAACTATCCTTTCCGCTGCTAATGTTTTTAATAAACACAAACACATCGTTACGCACGGTATTGAGCATGGTGGTGGTATCGAAGTTTTTGAAATTGCTCCAACGTAAACTGGCATAAGGAACTTCCTTGTTCGATTCAGGATTCAACCACATACCCGTTTTAAAAACAGGGTCTTTCACTTCCACACCAAACATTTTGGCATTTGCTTCTTTCTTAATCTGGCTATCGTCCAGCAGTTTGATAAAAAACAGATATGTCATCTGCTCCAACACTGTAAGCGGAGAAGTTATCCCCGCACTGTAAAACGTATCCCAAATTCCGTCAATTTTATTCTTTACTTCGCCTGTAATCATCTTTTTCTAATTTTATCAATGTGTTTGTTATTATCTGCTTTTGTTGTTATCTCTAATTCATCTGCTACCTGTAAGCCATATTGTTTAATCATTTGTGGAGGTAATGACCAAGTGCCATCTATACTATGAAATTTCCCCCAACCTTTATCATTAATTTCAGCAAGTTCACCTTGAATCCAGTTTAATTCCAGCTCATTATTTGACAAATTTTCAAGGTTAATATCTATTCCCTTGGGATAATTATCAATAAAATTTTTGAACCACAAAAGAATATTAAGTAGTTCAAAAACAGTACTTTTCAATAAATAAGGACATTTTCCTTCAGTAACATCCTTGTCGATAGATAATCGGTGTGAACCTTCCTGAGATATTTGAACAATAGAATGTATGTTTCGCTGAATATAAATTGGCACATAAGTTTGCATTTCCTTTTTTCCAAGAAAAGCACTTCTAGTATTCATTTCTGTACAATCTTTAGGAAATAATCCTTTGTCGTTACAACAAACAAATACTGATTCAATTATTTTCCTGATTTCATTGAAATAGGTTGGATTAATATTATCATTTTGTTCGACAGCAATCAACAGTCTCAGGACTTTATCAAAATTAGACACTCCGATATATTTGTCAGTGCATAATTCAAAAATATCAGCAAATTTATGTCGGATTTGAGTTTCAAATTGACAGTCAGCATCCAGTTTTAATGTTTTCCACAAATCATCCAAATCAACATCGGACAGTTTATCATAAACCTTATTGTTATTAAAGAAATCTGCAAAATGATTTTTCTCTTTTGTAAAACTAGTTTGACCTGATAAAATATACCAAGGTAGTTTTCTTTTATCCTCTAGTTTTTTTAATTCCGTTGCTACTTCTGCCATAGCATTTTGTGTTACCTGTGCATTCAGAATATTATTGGATTTATAGAAAATTCCATCTACAATTACGGCATCGTAATTATTGATGTTATTTCTAAGCTCTTTCAAACCATCTTCAGCATTGCTAAAGCCAACCAGATTAATGTCGGCTAACATAGCTTTTTCAAATATTATGTCTAAGGTTTGATATTCATCATCAAACCAAATGACTCTATATGTTTTCTTCATAAAATGCTAGTAAATCTATTTCAAATGTTGTAGCCCACTCTCCACCAATACCGTCACCATCTTGTTCATTGTTAACATTAATTTTCCCACCAAAATGCTTGACTATTTCATTAATATACCATCCTCCAAAACCATCACCAGCATTTGCCCCAATTGCATTTCCTTTTCGAGCAAAATCTTCCAATGTAAATCCTTCTGGTAAAGTTTTTCCTGTATTAGAAATCATTAAAGTAATGTTTGTCATACTATAATCATTTAAATTTCCACCAGTGAGAAAAATTTCAATCTTATTGTTAAAATATGGTTCAAATGCGTGTTTCTGTGCGTTCTGAATAAAATTATTTAGCAAATCATTTAAAAGACTCTTGTTTGCTTTTATATAAGGTTGCAACTGCTTACCATCTTGAAGCTCATAAGAATCTTCCATAATTTTTAAAGTTATCTCATAGTCTGTAGTACTATCGTCTCTAATTTCTTTCGTGAAATTCTCAAGAAATTCAATAATATTTATTTTCTCAAAAGGATATTCTGAGAAAGTAATATCTTTCTTTAGTTGTTGCCCCACCAAATTCGATATTTTCAACACATCTCTTTTCTGATTTTCTAAATACTCTTTCAATGTTAACTTGTGTTTGTCGCTGACTTTCTGCAATAAAATCTCAGGGTGGTCTTTAGCAAATTCGATTATGATAGAATTAATATTTTCGAAAGTTCCAGATACGTTTCTTATCGTGCCCGAAAGTGCATGTCTCAAGTATGTATTCTGTTCATAAATTTCCTTTTCAAGTCCATGAATCTTTGAAAACGAAACCAACTCCTCTTTCTTTTTTTGCGCAATTGCTTCAATATAACCTGCAAACTTTGCCTTTTGCTCCTCAACACTATAAAGTAAAATTGGTATTTCTAAAATATCCTTCTTGTTTAATACAGGTATTGAAATCCCATTTAATCTAGATTTTACAAATTTACTAACTCTTTCTGAGTTTAATTCCAGTATTAAATATGGAATAAATATTTTCGATTCATCAACTATCAGAGGAACGATATTATTATTACAATACACATATTCGCCTTCATCTACTTTGCAAAATGTTGGTTTCAAACTGCGAATTTTTGACAGCAATAAAACTGAAGATTCGATTTTAATAGAAGAAATAGGGATATTACTATTTTGAAAATCAGAAACCTGTTTTTCAAAATCATCAATTGATTCAGCTAAATCTGAGATATTGATTATTTGAGCTTTATCATGGTCTGTAAATCCTCTGCCTAACGTTTCGACTAATTTGCCTAATTCTACGACTTTAGCACCTGCGGGTAGTTCTGCAATACTTTTGCCGTCTTCAAAGTACCTATTCACACTCAAATTATAGTCATTTTCCCTCAGAACCTCATTGTCAATTACTCTGACATCAACACTAAAATCATTATTGCTATTGTAAACATTTAATAGCAATTCATCATGAAGTACTTTTTCACGACGATTTTTCTCTACAACATAATTATCAGCTTTAATAAAGCGGACTTTGTTTTGCAATTTCTTGTCTTTAGATAAAACCATTACTATAAATGGGATAGCTGTATGCTGAAACAATCCACCTGGGAAGGAAATAATAGTATCGATTAAATTCTCGTCAACTAACTTTTTTCTTAATTCCTGTTCCCTACCACCTCTAAATAATACTCCTTGAGAGAAAACAGCAATCAACTTGCCATTATGTTTCAATGATTGAATACCTTTTTCAATCAAAAAATGTTCTGCTGATTTAATATTAGAATTACTTATTGCATCTTGAATATCAATTCGCATTCCGAAAGGCGGATTCGATACAATTAAATCAAATCTTGAATCAATAGGCCATTCTTGTAAGGAATCAGCACATTCATATTTTGAATCGTCTAATCTATCATAAGCCATGAGCCTTAAAATTCCCAAAGCCCAAGTTTTTCGGTTTATTTCCTGCCCGAAATATGATTGATTTTTATCAAGATTGACACCAAAAGAAACCATTCCAGCAAATGGATTATAAACTTTTGCATTCTCATTATGAGTAACTATTTTCGATAAAAAACGAGATAGTTCAATAGGTTGAATATATTCAGCTGCATATCTTCCTTGTGATTGGGCAATTCGATAAATAGTATCATCAAATGCTGCTGGAAAGTAAGTTACGAGCAAATCATGTTCAATATTGAAAAGATATAAACTAAGGTAACTGTGTCTGTGGCAAATAACATTTGTGAGATTATCTGAGAGCATCTGACTAATAGAAAGATAAGTTTTTTTATAGCTATCTTTCAAGTCAGACTCCAAAATAGATTTATTTAATTTGGAAATAGTAAAATTATCGCTTAACATTTCCTGGTTGATAATATCATCTTTGTAAAGCGATATTAATAAAAGAACTGTTTGAATATTATCCTGATTATCGAGCTGCCCCCTGAAAACATCAAAAATATTAAAGATTTTTGATGTCAATACATCAACTGGATTTGTATACTCTATTGAATTTACACTTTGAGGAACTGAAGACTTTGCCATAACTTAAATTAAAAATTGATTTACATTGCAAAGTACTAAACATACTGTGCGCTGCATCTGCACAAGTCAAAAATAATTATTTAAAGTTAGTTGAATCCTATTCTTAACACGTTCCCGAAGTGATTCGGGAGCAATAATTTCTACACCTTCTCCATACGATAGAATCAATGATTCTAATTCATAATTTGGAATTAGTTCTAACTCAATAATTGTGTAATTCTCATTCTTCTCCTTTACTTTTTGAGAACCATGCAAGGGTTTGGTTTCGATGTATGGGAATAATTCATTTGTGGATTTTAAAACAACTTTCGTAATAGGAATATCTTTATTTACCGTTACCCCTATAATATCCTCAAAGTATTCCTTAAAATCAATGGTGTTGGGAATAAAGTTCTTTTTGGTATCATCTATTCCAGCAATGCGGTCAAGAGCCAGATTTGTTATAAGTTTTAAATCTTCATTTAGCCCGAAAACAAACCAACGGCTTTTATATTGTTTCAGATAGTACGGGTGAAAAATAATGGATTGATTAATTTCACGTTTGAAACTTCGATAACTTAAGTTAAGTACCTTACTATACTGAATGGCATTATATAATGGGGTTATGTATTCAAGACCCTTGAGATAATCATTTTGCTCAAATTCAATGATTTGCTGATTGTTTTTCGAAAGTCCTAAACCAGAATCGAGACGGGCAGTAATTTCATCGATCCACTCAAACTGGGGCATCCCTTTAAAACGTGAAAGGGTGAGTAAGGCTTCTTTAAGTTGTTTCTCTTCAGTCTCGTTTAAAGGTTGGTTGTTGATGGAGAAATTCATATCTTCATAACGGAAATATACCTTTCGTCCATCCCTAATGTGTTCAAGTGGGATATTCCAACCCTGTTCACTCTCCATAAACTTTATATCATCCAATAACTGCCTACGTTTTACCCCATCTTCAATACCAGAATATTCATAAATTGCATCATTACACGCATGAATCAAGTCATCGATATAGTAAGTTCTTCCAGGATTACGGAAGCACTTATCTAAGGTCTGATAACGTATGATTGCGTGTTTATTGGTTGACATGGAATAAATATTTAAAGTTACGAATGTACAAAAAAATCATTTAAATTACTCAGATTGTTAAAAAGAATATTTGATTTTAATTAAGTAATCACTTATCTTTAACCTAAGCGTGTTTCCCCCGCTGCCGCACGATTGCATCGTGTGGCATACCAATCATTTCAATCTGAAATCTTTTCCTTTTATCCACTTCCCACGCGATGAAAATCGCGCGGGAGCAGGGGGGAGTCAAATTTCTACTTAATATCACTTGAATAATTTCGACCGATATATATTATTAACATCTGTTCTGAATGGAGAGGCAGGTAGTTTATCACTGTTATATAAATTTACACGAGGCACATTATCCCAACCGTATCTAACTGCAATAGGATTCTCTATAGAATCATTAAACACAACTATTTTATTTCTTTTAATATAGGCTTTAGCAGGTAAAAATATTTTATTTTCGCCTGAGATTGTAAATCCTTTCAGTATTTTGTCATCTTCACATACAAGCCCATTTCCAATATGCGAAAATGATAGTTCTATACAGCTACCTTTCACTTTGAATGATTTATATATCGGGCCTGAATATTCAATTTTTTTGTGATAAGCCAAAGCTTGTGCTGCTAAAGACAACCGATAACCTACAGGCTGCTTATATGGGGGATGTACATCGTTTTCATCACCACAATCTGTAGTTACAATCATAGCTGTATTCGCTGCATTCTTTAATGTTAATAATTGTGCTTCACGTATTTCGGGATTATTCTTTTTATAGGGGGCTAATTGGACATATAAAAAGGGAAAGTTCCCTATATTCCAGTTTTTGCGCCAATCATTTATCAAAGTTGGAAAAAGCGTCTGATATTGAAGTGCAAAGTCTATGTCAGATTCACCCTGATACCAAATCACACCTTTAATCGGATATTTTGTAAGTGGAGCAATCATAGCATTGTAATAGCAGCTAACTCTTCGTCGCTCCATTGGGTTTTGAGGTGGGGCTGGCTTACGTGGTTTTGGTTTATGTTGTAAAACAGCATTGATCGAATCTAATTTATATTGTGACAAAATAGAATCTATTTTTAAATAATAAGTAAGTGTTCATATTTAGTTTATACAATATTCAATAATAGATTCCGTTCTAT